>JAUWMK010000433.1 GCA_030613185.1 Promethearchaeum sp. | reverse complement strand
ATCCATTAATTCGTAAAAAATGGGAGCGTGAATTTCGCCCAATATTAACCGCCCGGGCCTACATTATGGAGTTGATAAGGAAATCATTAAGATCATGCATGAAAAAAGCACTAAATGAGATTAGGTGAGTACAAATATGTGTAAATAGACTAAAAAAATTAAAGGCCCTTTTTCGGAACCTTACCACCGGCTTGTAAACGCATGTAATGCCTTAAAACCGCTTCACGGGCAGAAAATACGAAAGCTCGCTTCACATTAACACCCGTTATTGCTATCGTTTCGTAAATTAGCACATTACTAAGTTTTGCCGCGTTTAAAACCTCACGAATTTTATCGATTGGGGTCGGGTTTGGTAGGTCCCTCTTATTTGCCATGAGAACTAGTGGAACTTCAGTATTCCCATCAGCTCCTGCCATGATTTTAGGTCCATAAAATTGCATTAATTCCTTTAGTGAAAAGATATTTTCTTCCCACTGGTCTGATGAAGAATCCCAAACGAATACCAAAGCATCGCTGCCCTTTAAAACGGTTTTTCGCTGATATTTATGCCTGCGTTGGCCCGCTACAGTGTAAGTTTGGAAAACAACGTTAGAAACCTTTGCAACCACTCGATCAAAGAAAAGTGTCCGCCCGGTTGGATCTGTTATAGATTGAAGTTTTCCGCTTGCAAGTCCCTCCTTCTGATAGATCCATTCCAATGCGCACGTCTTACCGCCCATTGAAGGCCCCCAGAATACTACCTTAAAGACTAAAGTGTTGTCTGCTCTTCTACTTGGTATATTTCATCACCGAAATGTAATTTTGAGTTCACATAGATACTCGATTTTTTTTTAGAATTAATATAATATATTCTTATTTTCCTTAAATGTTTTAGTTTAGAGAAAAAAACATCGACAAAATGACACAAAAATGAATTCAAATGTGAGTGTTTTGAGTTGAAGAAATATAAAACATGAAAAAAAAATGAAGATTAAATGATTTTTGTTCAAATACAATTTTTTCAAAATAATTTGTAAATTAAAAAAATTGGCCTCCAAATCTTTTTATAATACCTAAACTATTATAGTATTGTATTTATATATTATTCGATAAGTATTGGTTAATATGTATATTGAAAAAAATGGTGAATAAGGTGCAATTATGATAAAACATCTACGTAATTTTGGTTCTGAAACGAATGATCTCATGATTAAGAATGAAGTAATTCGAAATTATCTCGAGAATTTTGAAAGTGAACTGTCCCGTGGTTTATCTACCCTAATTATTCTCAGAATCATAAAAAATTATCATGAAGAAGGAATTTATGGATATCAAATTCTTAAAGATTTGGAAAATGCAAGTGATCAAATGCTTATTTTGGAAGAAGGGCGACTTTATCCTTTACTTCGAAAATTAGAAGATTGGGGTCCTGTTGGAGAAAAAATTAGTTTGATAAAATCACGCAAAGAAGAAAGTGGAAGAAAACGAAAATTTTACAGTTTAACTGAACAAGGATATAAAATTTACAATCATATGGAAGGATATTTTTCCAAATTGATAACTACTTTATCTCCTTTATTACCCATTGAAGTCAAATTAAATGAGAATGAGTACCTTTTTTGTCCGAATTGTGCCAATAAAATTGATTTAGATGACGAATCAGCGAAATATTGCCCAATGTGCGGATTAGATATCCAAAATCTTCGATTACAAAAACAAGGAGGAATTTTATTAAATGTCAATAAAACCTGATACTATAGTTAAAAATTATATTGCTCTAGTGAAAAAGAAATTGCCTGAATGGTTGCGGGATAATAAAGCCGATCTTCAAGATACGCTTGATGAAATTGAAAATCATGTATGGGATAAAGCTTATGAAATTGCGGGATCAGATAATCCATCTGCCCAACATGTGGAACGTGCGATAGAATCAATAGGAAATCCATCGGAAATTGCGAAAGATTATAAAAAGCGGGGAACTCCTGCAATTTTTATTACCAAAGAATTATTACCGTTATATTATAAATCTTCTTTAATCATATTTGGAGTTTTATTAGCTTTAGAAATGATAGGATTATTATTTCAAGTAGGAAATATAACTGTGTGGGAGTTTTTTACCCAATTATTTGGGGGAATGTTTCAAGCAGCCATTATTATTTTGTTCTTCACTTCACTAATCTTTGTTTCCTTATCACGTGAAGGTTATCTACCTGAAAACTTAGGTGTAAAACCTAAAAAAGCTAAAATCAAAACCAAAACACATTCTTCTGTTGAAGGTGAGCAATTTGAAAGTGAAAGTGGAATTACACCAGCATTGAAGAAGCCATTTGAAGTAAAGAAAGGAAGTAAATTATTTGAAGGTATATTTTTACTTTTCTTTGGTTTTTTCTTTCTATTTCAACCATTACTACCTCAATTTGACTATTTAATATTTGACATACTTTTTAGTAGTGAAATGAGTTTGTGGTTTCGTTTAATTGGAATATTGGCAATTTATGAGGGAGTATTAGATCTTTATAGAGCCACTCTTGCAAAAAACAACTTAAATGGCCATTTGGTCTTAATGATTCTAATTGTAATAGATATCATACCCTCATTATGGTTATTGATCTGGTTAGATGGAAATACTGCCATTATTCCAACATTAGCAGAAATTTTTAGAGAAGTTCCTGAATTGATTGAATTAGAGATATTAGATAGCATTCAATTCTTTATCCGCATTCTTATTTTCTTTGTGGTTCTGGATTTTTGTGAACGAGTTTATAAAATTTATAAACTATACAATTATAAACAAACTCTTAAATATCTTTAATTTTTTTTTTTTTTCTTAAACCCTTTTAATTGGTTTCATTTCCAAACCACAAATGTAATCATGTAATTTTTGTATTCTATCTTCCCAACGTACTCGATTGTGCATAACTATCGCCCATCGATCCATGCTACGACGATTGGCCTTTA
>JAUWMK010000218.1 GCA_030613185.1 Promethearchaeum sp. | reverse complement strand
TTACAAAGGGAAATTATTGAATCCGGCCAGGCTAAATACTTTGTATGGTATAAATCCGATTTTGAAGGGCGAAGCATAATCAAAAGTAATAAGATCCAACAAGTTATTAATTTTCTGAAAAATAATGAAGATCAAAACAAGTTTATAATCGATTTTTGTCGACCTAGATGAACTTGTCAGACCATGATTTTTTTCATTCATTTTTTTCACTTCTTTATTGATGATTATTAAAAAAAATTCCATTGATTTTATACTCGGATTGTGCAAATTAATCCGGAATTGTTTGAGATCATATCGTAGACGTTTCTTTTATTGTATAATTTTCGATTATTTTTCATTTTTTTTTTCCCTTCTAAGTATGTGATTAAAAAGAATTATTGATGATATTATACTCGGATTGAGCAGAAAAATCCGGAATTGTTTGAGATCATGTCGTATGCATTTTTTTCAATGTAAAGTTTTAGGTTTTTTTTCATATTTTTTCACTTTTTTGTAAGAAAAATTGAGTTGGTGGAAAATACGCAATTTTTACTTCATTAAATAATATTTATATATTCATATATTTAAATGTTTCGATATTTGGACATTCAAATGAATGGAATATATAAATGTTTAAATGTTTGAATTTTTTATATTTATATATATAAAAGAATTATTACTGTGAATTATATGATGGAAAAGCAATTTGAATATATGGACATTCTAAAAGCAATTGCTGACGATACTAGGATGGCAATTCTACAATCACTTAAGTCAGGTCCCTTGACTGTCAGTGATATTGAAAAAATAACAGGTAAAAGCCATTCTACCACATCTCAACAATTAAAAAGCATGTTAAATGTCAACCTAGTAACATTCAGGAAAGTTGGGACTCAAAAATTTTACCAAATACGAGATAATCAGATTTTTGATATGCTAGAATCAATTAGCTCATATCTTTCCACATCCGAAGTCATATCAACAACAAAAGGAGAAAAAGTTAGAAAAATACTGCTTATGGGTCTTGATAATAGTGGTAAGACTTCAATCCTCCTAAGCTTCTTGGGAAATAAGAATTTAGTCTCATTTATGAGTCAGAACCTTAAACCAACTAACGGAAAGAAGCATATGTCAGAAATACTTGCGGATTTAAAGCTTGAATCTAAAATCCAACCTGAATGTGTGTATTTTGAATATGGGGGTCAAGTTGTTTTCCGAGAAGAATTTAAAAAAGATCCTATATCAATACTAAGAGGATTTGATAAAATAATCTATGTAATTGATATTCAAGATGACAAGCGATATGAAGAATCAATTAATTACCTAAAAGAGATTGCAAATTGTTTAGAAAACATCTCACCATCTTATGAAATGGATATATTTCTTCACAAATTCGATCCTAATATTGATATCAACAAGAAATATTCCCAACCCACAATAAATGAGAAAGTCATTGGGCGTATTAAGCAAATTATCCCTGTGGGATTTAAAAACACAGTATATAAAACAACCATCTATACCGTTTTTAGAAAATCATTGATAATGCAAACGTATCATGCAATGTAAATTAATATTATATGGACTACAAAGAAATTTAGAATTATTATTCGCTATTGAAATGAAGGTTTTTTCAATTGAATTATCATATAGTATAATGTGTCACTTATTTCAAGTTTACAACTCACATTAATTATTCCAAAATTAATTGAAACAGCATTGTTTGTTATAAATATTCTTTTAATTAACAAAAAAAATAAAGGAATTGCTTGGAAAAATAGACCACAGTTTCATAAATCCTTTCTTTTAGGGATGATGGCTTGGACGATCTATATTTTTTTAGATATTTTCATCTATACATGTGCAGGATTATCTATGGATGAAACCACTCCTTTTGGTACTTATCAAGGGTATAATTCCACTTTTCCATCACTATTTGCTGTAAATATTCTTAGAGATATTGGCTTTGTGGGGAGTTTAATAATGAGTTGGAGTTATCTGATTGCGGCATTTGCACTTCTTTATGATGAAGAAAAAGTCAAATCTGTATTTACAAATAATAAAATTACCTTATCGATTATGATCACAATAACTATCATAATTACAGCTGGAGATTTTATACAAGTTTCAGTGTCCGAGGCTGGAATAAGTGTGAGTGGAATTTTTAATGGATTTGCAGGATTTTCAATTGGACTTAACGTTATTATTTATATAATTAGTGCTTTAATGTTATTTCGTACCCTTAGCACAGTTTCTAGTGATGATCCATCTAAGTATTTTAAAAGAAGAATCAGATTCTTTATGTGGGGGGTAATTTTTATGGGATTCGGCCATATTTATTGGTTAATTCTGGGATTAATTTCAATTTTCTCACCTTCTTTGTTAACTCTCCCAATATTGTTTTATTACTTCTTAGGGCATAGTTTATGGACAATTTCTCCTGTCTTGATTTATCTAGGTTTTGGAAAAGGAAAAAAAACTATTGTAGATAAAGAAGGAAACTAATTGAAGGGCTTCAATAATGACTCAAAATATTCAATCTGATATCCTAATTCGACTTGGGAAGTTTGACGACTATAAAGGACCGATCTGCCTTAATGTTCATGGCAAAAAAGGATGTAAATTTTGTAACGAATCATGTAACGGGCTGTCTTCCAAAGTTATTATTGATGCTCTGAGTTTGGATAAAAAAAATTTGTATTTTGAGGAAAGAGATTCATTTTATCAAGCAACCAACATTTTATTGCCAAATCCTCATGTTAGAGGAAATTTTGATAAATTTTCTATAATATTTAAACTGCATAAAGATATTGGAAAAATTAGAACAGATTTATTGATGAGAATCAGAAAGGATTTCAAAGAGAAATCAAAAGAAATTGGGGGAATTGGTGATTCCGGATTTGCAATACATTTCTGCACTAGTTGGGAAGAAAGACTTAAAAAATTAAAATATGTAACTGAATTTGAAGAGGAACGATTGAGAACAGAGGCTGCTTTAAATAAAGCAAATGAAATCTTAACTGCAAACAGTTTAATTATCAAATATAATATCGACGGTTTTTTAACATTTCTAAATCCATTTACTGTAAAATTTTTTGGGTATGCTTCTGATGAAATTCTTGGAAAAAATATTATTGGAACTATATTGCCTGAATTGAATATTGACGGAGTCCCCTATAGTGAACGATTAAAACTCTTAGTTGAAAATCCCGAGAATTTCGAATTCAGAGAACTTGAAAGTATCCTTAAAGATGGAACTTCAAAATGGGTTGCTTGGACGAATAAATCCATATTTGATAAAGAGGGAAAAGTTATAGAGATACTTTCCGTCGGCTTAGATATTACATCTTTAAAACGAACTGAACAAAAATTAGCTTCAGAAAAAGCGTTTGCCCAATTATATTTCGATATTGCGGGTGTGATGCTTATTGTTTTAGATGATCGTTTGAGAATTTCAAAAATCAACAAAAAAGGCATTCAGCTTCTTGGTTATGGTGAAGAAGAATTAATAGGGTTAGATTGGTGTGAAAATTTTATTCCGGAAAAAGATAGAAAAACACTAAAAAAAAATCTCGAAGATGTTCGGTATGGTAAAAATAAATTTAATAAGAATTACATTCTCAATAAAAACGGTGAAAAAAAACTCATTTTCTGGCAAAATGCACCAATTTTTGATGAAAATGGCAATTTCAATGGAATTTTAAGTTCAGGGGATGATATTACTGAGCAAAAAGAAGCTGAAAAAAAATTAATCAAAGAAAAAGCTATAAAAACACTAAAAGATCAGATGTTTTAACACATCCTAAAGTAATTATATCATGAAATCAAAAATTAACCAGTTCTTTTCAGAAAAAACGGGGAGTAGCACTTCCAAAACCTTGATATATTGTAATTTATATCATCTTAAATAATTAATTTATTAGGTGAGAATTTTTTAAAGAAAACAATGTGATTTTTATTTTAATTTAGAGTCTTTGTCAAAAACCTGAATTTCTAATGTGTGGTTCATTGGATCCCTGTAAAATGCACTGTAAATTCCGAATTGTTCTAAACGCGCTGGAGGTTTTATACACTTAACATTTTTTGAAACAAGTTCTCTATGCCAAGCATCTACATCTTCTTTTTTGTCTACTACAAGAGTTAAACAAATCATTTCAGGATGATCCAAGAAATCTGAGTAATGAGAGCAAAATCCCCAGTATGCTCCTTGATTTTCTTCTCCAATTCGATATATAATACAAGAGCCTTGTTCTAAAGCAATTTGTAGATGCAATACGTCTTCATAAAATGATCTAATTTCTAACAAATCGCGACAATGTAGAAAAGTTATAGGATAAGAAAAATTTTTGGGCATTTTCGCGCCAAAATTATTCCGCATCAGGAATTATGAAAAGAACATTATTGCCCCTTACAAAGATTTCTTCAAATTTATTTGTCTCTTCCTTCTCTTTATTGAATTCTGAAGCATCAGTTAGAATAACATTCATAAAATTGTCGTATTCTTTTAGCTTGCCTTTATATTCTGTGCCATCTTTTAATCTGATGAGGATATTATTGTCGATTTTTTTTTGAAGTGCTCGGAGAGGATTCCGAGAATTATTATAGGCCATATTTTTATTCTCCACAAAGGGTTTTTTTATATTATTATTAAAAGTATAGCATGATTTAATTTTTTGGTGTGATGATTGAATAAAAAAAAGAAAAAAGAAATTATTGAAAGTTATAATTCTGAAAGCTATAATGAAATATATGATAGAAGATATAGATCGATTCAATTTGAGAAATTTAAGTCCTTCATACCAAATTTCCAACCAATCAAGGGATTTTTATTAGATTATGGAGGCGGAACAGGATTATTTTGGGAATTTTTAAATTCAAGAAATGATCTTGAGATTAAAGTTGATGAAATTCGGTTTATTTGCATTGATATATCTTCAGGAATGTTAGATATTTTCAAAGATAAATTATTAAAATCCAGAAAATCTTCAAATACTCGTTCAGAAGATGTTCACTTAATATGTTGTGATGGAGAGCATATTCCCATCCGTTCGGATCGATTTGATCATATTTATGCATTTACAAGTCTTCAAAATTTGTCCAATCTTGATCTTGGATTAAAAGAAATAAGTAGAGTAAAGAAAAAAGGTTCATTTATCGCAATTAGCTATCTGCGAAAGAAAATTTCTAGGGATTTATTTGAAAAAAAACTCAGAAAATCATTTGAAGGACTTCAAATACGACTACTTAAAACCCATTCAACGGAAGATTGGGCATTTAAAATAAGATAAGGTAAGATAAAATAAGTTAAATGTAATAATCTAATCAATTAATTTACAAGATCGCAGCACTTCATCAATTTCAAAGGTTGTGTTATAATTTTTGGTAAAAAATGTTTGTATGTTGACTAAATCTCTTTTCAAGTAAGAAAATGCATTAGGATGGGTCGATTCTTCCCATTGTGGCCAATCTATAATTCGAATTTCGTTATCAGGATTGATTAATATGTTAAATTCACAAAGATCACAATGAATCATTCCAGCTTCTAAGAAAAAACGCTCAGTTTGCATTAATATTTCATCTAATATTTCTCTTGGATTTTCTAATTGTGGAATTGTGCTTAACTCCTGACCATCAATTAAACCCATTGCAACAATATGTCGATTTTGAGCAAAAGGTTTAGGAGTATCTAATTTCAAAGGTTCAATTCTTTGTAATGCGGCAAATTCACTTTCTGCAGACAGTCTACTGACATATAACCAGGATATATGCTTTCGATTTTTTATATAATTACGTAGTTTTCTAACTTTTCTAAAGCTTGTACGACCAATCCTATGAATTTTCAAAGCAATTTCATTTCCATCAGGACTTTGACCAAAATATACATCCGATTCTTTACCCTTTCCAATAGGTGATCCTACTGCTTTTATTACTTCTTTTTCTCCTAAAGCATTAAGTGCGAGGATATCATATGATTCAAAGATTAATTGATACCCTATATATCCTAATTGAGAACTTCGTTGTAATAAACCTAATTTGTGGAGTTTGTCTAAGCGAAATTGTGTTTCAGGGCGAGGATAACGGCAATAAAAGCTAATTTGTTCAATGGGGACATGAGAAAACCTTCGATGTCCAAGTTCGATACCAACTAGGACCCTAATATCTTCCGGTTCAAGTTCCCTAACAAAATTTGCAGCTCTATAAATTTGTGCCATTTATCTTCCAACTCAAAAATTTCAAATATTATTTTATTAATAAAAAAAAAAGAAAAGATATTAAAAAATCATTCAATTTGAGTAACTTTGTTCATACGATCTCCCTTAACAAAAGATGTAATTAAATTTAAACCATCAATTACTTGTGCAAAAACCGTATGTGCACCATCAAGATGAGATGTGGCTTCCTGAGTAAGAACTATAAAAAATTGACTTCCTCCGGTATCTTTTCCAGCATGAGCCATGGATAGTGCTCCAGGTTTATGAATCAAAGGATTTCCCTTTGTTTCACATTTAATTTTCCAACCAGGACCGCCTGTTCCGGTTCCTTTTGGGCATCCACCTTGAATTACGAACTTAGGAATCACTCTATGAAAGGTGAGACCATCGTAAAACTGTGAATTGACCAATTTCAAGAAATTTGCAACAGTACCTGGTGCATGTTCTGGGTACAATTCAATAATTAGAGTACCTTTTGTAGTTTCCATTTTTACTTTAGGATTTGCCATATTAAAGCCTCCAATTTCTATTAATATTATTAAGCTCTAAAATGTTCTGATGAATTAAGCAATTTTGAAGAATTAAAAAAAAAATTTTGATTGTTATTATAAAATTAAGATATAATTTAATTTCCACCTGAATGACTAGAGACTAAATCCAATTCAACCATTGTAACATTCTGTGTATTTACCGTCTGAGTTGTTTTAGATAGATCTTTAAATAATTCTCCTTTTTGCACCGTTTTTCCACTATTAAAAATTTGATGGTGTTGATAAAGCTGATTGAGTTGATCGCTTTCCAAAGGTTTTCCCATATTTCTAAGCGTGGAAATTGCTTCTGAAAATATTCGGGAGATTGTCATGTTAGGATCAGTTATTTTGACAAAAAATGGCTTATTACTAAGCGCCGTGTTAATTTTAACAACATAATTGGTATTTTCATCTGCCATACTTTAATCCCTCCGTATTCTAATTGTTATACAAATTTTAAATATTAAAATTTATCTCAAATTTTTCTAAATTGAGTTTCTATTCAATTTATCGTAACTTGATATTTAAAATTAAACTATGATAATTTTTTAGGATTTAATTTCTACAGATATTTACTTGGTTTTATTCATTCCGAATTTTTATAATAGTTTCTTTGAGAAAATTCACTTTTTTTTTATTTCTTTCCTCTTGTAGAATTCCACCATCGCAATTTGGGCAAGTAAAATTTAGATCCATAGCATCGATAAAAACAAATCGACCTGTGCATCCGTTATTACATATGAAAAAGAAGTTATCATCTTCAAATTTCATTCGAATATTTAACTTATCTATAGTGGCATCTTTACGTTCAGATAACAAATTTGAAAGATTGTCAAAAGTTTCCTTCCAATAATAAATATACCACCCAGATCTTTTATCCCGAACTCTTTGAAATTCTGTTAACTTATTTTCATTCAAAATATAAAGGATTTTTCTGACAATATTCAATTTCACCGTTGATAATTCAGCAATTCTTTCATCAGTTAAATCTTCATTTGGAGTATTTAGAAGAATTTTGGATATTATAATTGCTTCCTTTCCTCCAAAATCCAACAACACTTTTTTTAATGTAGAATCGATTTCATTTTCAGAAATTTTATAGCCGCCTCTTATTGAAAAATAGTAATAAAATAAATATAAGATAGGTAAAAAATTTTCC
>JAUWMK010000373.1 GCA_030613185.1 Promethearchaeum sp. | reverse complement strand
AGGTATACTCCCTGTGTATGGTGTTTTCATGAGTGTTTGGGCATAACACTAGTTCAATCGACCATATTTTTATAGTTTTACACCCTACCATTAAATTTACGGATTATGCAAAACACTCTGAAGAATAATGAAATAATATATTTCCTCAAATTCATATTATAGAATTATAAAGGTGTAAAGATGAAAGGTAAAAATTCTTGGTTAATGTAAAATTTATGTAGTAGTTTGAAGCCTTTTTGGATTTGATTATTATTCAATTGCCACTTAGCAATTTACTATTATTCTTTTTTCTAAAACAACCAAACAAACCAAAGTATTGAACGACTAAGGAATTTAATTATTTCTTTAACATAACTAAGTAGAATTAACGACAACTAAGTTTAAGATTATAGATTTTTCTTTACATTAATATTAAAAAAATATTTAAGATTATTATAATTTTATGATTTCAATTTTAGCTAAAGGAGCAATTAAAGAAATATAAAAAGATTTAATTTATAAAAAAATCAATTTGTCATGCAGAAGTGATTTGTATGTTAAAAAATAAGAAATCAAAAAATGGGTCATCTACAATCAAAACAAATCAAATTAAAATCTTTTTGGGATTAATAAGTTATTTTATTATTTTAATAGGTGTTTTCATAATTCTTTTATGGTTATTTTCTGACATTTGGTTAGTCTGGCTCGTAATTTTGATGGGAATTATAGTTTTTTCAATTATTCTTCTTGTTAACTGGCATAGACAGAATTTTACCTATAAATGTGAATTCTGTGAATATGAATTTAGAATTTCATTTTTATTAGATCTTCTTAGTCCTCATGGACCAAATAGAAAGGGTGGTTGGAAGTATTTAAAATGTCCAAAATGTAATAAGAGATCTAAAGTTGCAGTTATTAAAAATTCAACAAATATAAGTAGAATTGATCACAATCTGACGGGTTGATTATCGGTTATCTTGTCAAATTTTCGAGAATGAACCCGTTCTGATTATTTTTTCATTATATTTTAATGATATCATAACATTTTTAAGAAATATTGAATGGGTGTCACTATATTATAGTGAAAAATTGCCGATTTCATACCACAAACCATATTCACTAAGGGATAGTGAACTCTCCTGCTTATAACTTCACCATAAAACCACAATCCACCAACCACTATACCAATACCATCAAATCATCTCAATTCTATCGGTATTCCTAAAGGAATCCGCCTCTATATCAATATCTCATAACTAGACCTGAAGTGAAGGAGCCCTGCTCCGAAACAAGGGATATATCTTTAAATCAGTTGTCAATTATCAACCTATAAGCAAAAAGTGAAAAAATAACCGAGTTATTCTCGGTCAGTGGCCATCTGAACCTATGTTCAGATAATCTTGCTCTTCTGCAATTTTTTTAGTTTTTTTTTTTTTTGAGAGAGATGAAATTTTCATATCCAAAAATATTGTTTAAGCTTAAAAACATCTTAAGTACAATATTTGTTATGGAATCTTATTCTCGAAAAATTATTTGCTTGAATCTACTCTTAACTTTTCTGAGTTATTTTATTGGGACTTTAGTGATTTATTCCTTTAATTTAATCGCTGGAATATTTTATGTAATTTTATGTATTCTAACGATATCTTCAAGTCTTAAATTGAGATGTTCGTATTGCTTTTATTATGGGAAAAGGTGTGGATTTGGTTTTGGTATTTTGAGTAAAATATTCTTTTCCCAAGGAGAATCTAAAGAGTTTAACAACTCAAAAAATATAATTCCTGTATTAGTTTTTAGTTTGGGAACTTCATTTATACCAGTAGTAATAGGAATTGTTTTGCTTATTGTTAGTTTTTCAGTTTTCCATCTAATTTATTTCATTCTGTATATATTACTAGCATTTCTCCCAAATTTCTTTATAAGAAATAAAGTGTGTGAACATTGTGAGCAAGGTAAGATAGGATGTCCAGCCTATGATAAGAAGTTCAAACAAAGTGAAAATAAAATTTAACATACAATTAACAATTTAAATTACAGCCAAACAAAAATAATAAAAAGCTGAAAGAGAAATATATGAATTGAGGAAGGAAAAAGGAAAGAGGGATAAATGTCTACAGATCAAGATATTGAGGTTGCTAGTTATATTGTTCGATATATGATGTCACATAAGCGGTTAAGTCTAGAAATTTTAAAAGATAAATTTAATTTGGATGATTTACAAACCCGAAAGTGTTTAATAAGGTTATATTTCAGAGGACAAATATATGGTCGCATTCAACAAGTCACTGGAGGGAAAATATTTTTATTCTTTTTAGAACAGTATGATAATCAAGAATTAAATGCTCCCACGTTAACTTTAGATAAAATTATTGATTGGGATATAAATGAATTTGATTTAGATGCAATTAAATCTTCTATTCAAGTTAATGACACTAAGATACTTACTAGTTATGATGCAGAAACCGAATCTTTTAATCAAGATATGCTTGTATCCACTCCTGAGGATGTAGAGGTTTCACATTCAAAAGAGACTTCGCAAAAAGATTTCATTTCTGTAGAAATGCGCATTGGGATTTCAACATATAAGTTATGCATTAGGATTCATGTAAAAAATGCTTCTCAAGATATGATTAATGATGTAAAATTGAAATTTAACTTTGGAGATTTTCTTAAATATGATGGTTTGAATCCAAAACATGAAGTTAAATTAGAAGAATCATTTCTTTGGGTTAATATTGGAATAATAAATGGAGCACAAGGGAAAATTTTTGAAATATATTTTAACCAAACCCAAAAGAAGCAAATTAAATTTGATGGGTTAATGCAGTATAAATCAAAGGATGGTTATGCTCGTGTATTACGTTTATACCCAATAGAGATCGACACAATTATGCCTGATTTCATTCCACAAGAAGTACCTATTAATTATATTAAATCTTTTATGAAAAATAAAGAAATTTTTAAAAGAATTCAAGGTTTTGGGATTCCAGAATTTGAGGATTTTGAAAAAGCTCAATCATTTTTGGAAAAAATATCAGAAAAATACAATTTTATACAAATTTCAAATATTAATAAAGAGAATAATTATATGAGTTTTTATTTTGCAAAAACTGATGTAAAATCTGGAGAGTCTTGTGAGATTTTAGTAGTTCCCCAAATTAAAAAGAAAGTACTTGCCTTTTATTGTTGTTCCCCATATGAACATATTGTTGTAAACGTTTTAAGACAATTATCATTTGATTTTCAAAGTTTGTTAAAAGAAGAAAATCTATTGGAAAAAGACCAAAATTTAATTAATCTAAATTGTGTAAAATGTGGGAATGTGTTGGAAATATTTCCTCCACAAAATGAATTTGTTGCTTGTAGATTTTGTCAATTGCTTCAAAAACCATGGTAATTTTTCTAAATTATCCATTTTTTATTTTGATTTTATTAATAAAATTTTAATTTAGAGTTATGTTTTTATTTTTAGGCGTTTTTTATTAAACATATATTCGTATTTTAAAAAAGGAAAAGAAAAGTAAACTTTCATGACACCTCCAACACCACATGATCCAATATCAAGATTACATCAAAATTTAGGAAAAGAAATTATTCTTAAAGTTAAGAGAAATCGAAAATTCAAAGGGATATTGAAGTCCTTTGACAATCATTTAAATGTTTTACTCGAAAATGTTGAATATTCTTATTTTATAAAAATTAATGAAGAAGGAACCTTAGAAGAAAAAAATGAAAATTTACCAAAAATTATCCTACGTGGAGATTCCATAATTTTTATTGGTTTAGCGAATTAAGTTTAAGTTTTTTTATAGTTTGGAATAAATTTCTCCATTTCTTTAAGACGGTTTCTAAGAGTAACTTCTGTAATCCCTATCGCTCTTGCGATCTTTGTTTGACTAATTTTGATTCTATGATAATGTGCTGCAATATAAATTGCTGCAGCTACCAAACCTTTTGGGTCCTTTCCACTTAAAGTATATCTTTTTTCATATTTATCAAGAATTTTGCCTGCTAAAATTTGAATTCGATAGTCTAATTTTAAGTCAGTTACATATTTACTTACTAATAACCCGGGGATGATTGTAGGGCTTTGTAGATTTAAAGATTTGATCAAACTTTGATAACATTTCGTTATATTGTGGAATGTGGAATCAGTAACTTTAGCAATTTCTCCTAAAGTTCGTGGAATTTTTTCAGCTCCACAAGCATAATATAAGCTAGCAGCAACCATTGCTTTAATTGATCTGCCTTTTAGCAAACCCAATTGGAAAGCCTTACGATATAAATTAACAGCATAAATTTTAACATGTTTAGGTAGGTTCAATAATTCTCCTATTCGTTTGATTTCCGATGTGGCTTGAATCATGTTGCGCTGTTTCCATGTATACCTACTATCCCATTTGACCGCTTTTCTTAGTACTTCTGGCATGGGTGCTCTTTTATCTATCATTGTACTTAATTGCATATCAGGCATTAAGGGGTTTATAGGAGATCCATGTTGTTCACGTTTATTACGTTCTTCTGTTGAAAAAGCTCTTTGTCCACTTTTTTCCATTGAGATCATTCGTTCTGATAAAACCAATCCACATTTTGCGCAAATTGTTTCTGCTTTTTCGTTATCTATGATCGGTTGGTGAAGGTTTCCATCAAT
>JAUWMK010000243.1 GCA_030613185.1 Promethearchaeum sp. | reverse complement strand
AAAAGCTCCAGTAAGACCAGTCTCTTCATCAACTGTCAATAAAATTTCAAGCGGTCCATGCTTAAAATCCTCACTCTTATCAAATAGTGTTGCAAGTGCAATTGCAACACCAATTCCATTATCGGCTCCAAGAGTAGTTCCATCAGCATCAACCCATTCTCCGTTATCTTGTATTCTTATTGGAATCGGCTCATTATCAAAATCAAAACCTTCTGGTCGATCTGTTTCACAAACCATATCCATATGAGCTTGTAAAATAACAGGTTGACAAGATTCCATACCATTTGATGCCGGAAGCTTGATGAAGATGTTACCAATTGCATCTTCATTAATTGATAGCAAAACCTCTTCTTTTTCAGCGCGATTTTTTACCCATTCTTTTATCTTTTCGCGAATTTTTTCTTCTTTTTTTGATTCGTGGGGTGTTTTTGAAACAACTTCTTCAAAAATCTCCCATACGAGCTTTGGTTCTAAATTTTCCAGTACCATTATTATCACCTACAAGAAAATTATCCTAATTTAAAAAATCATCTGTTGTACTAATCTCTTGATTGCTTCAATTTTCTAACTCTAATTTTTTTAATAATAAAACCAATTCCAAAACCTGTTATTAATCCAAATATATGGGCCCATGTTCCAATTCCAGGAGTAAAGGAGTATACTATTGAATAAATAACATATATTGCGCAATATAAATATAATCTTCGGTTTTCTTTTGGAACTAAAATTATTACAGCACCCATTAATCCATATACAACTCCAGATGCACCTAAGCCATAAACATTTATTGGAGATAGGAGATAACTGAAAACGCTCCCAATAAAGCCTGATATGAGATAAATCATAAGATACTGCCATTTAGAATAATACTTTTCAGCAGTTGAACCAAAAATCAAAAGTCCGATAACATTGTTGAAAAGATGAATAAAATTCGCATGGACAAAAAAAGAAGTTATCAAACTCCAAAGTTCTCGACCTTGGGAAATACTTAGATTATATTGAGCCAGTAGAAAGAGAATTTCATCACCTAATAAAAGATCTACAACAATGAAAATAATAATATTAGCAGAAATAAATCCAATTGTTAGATATGATCGTTTAATATTTTCTAATGTTAATTCAAATGACATAATAATTAACACCAATAAATGAACAACGTGTTTTATATTTTATTTAGATACTTTGAAATTTTCCGAAAATCTTAATTTCAAAAACTTATGTTAACAATATTATGGCAAATTGGATTTTGGGTTTTGAAATTCCTGTAGTTCTTCTCTTTCTCTTCACTGTTGGAATGCTTATCAAAGGAAAAGATTTTAGCCGATTATCAGATTTAATTACTGCCTTTGTTTTTGGAATTACATTGGAGTATTTAAATATGGCTATAACCAAAGGCTATCATTACCATACAGAATTTCTGCTACAATTTGGTAACCCTCCAACTAATGTACCGATCGTTATTGGTTTAGCATGGGGGATGTTATTATTGACGGCACATGATGTTTCGAGAAGGCTTAAATTACCATTACAAATTCGGATTTTCTTTGAAGCGGCCTTTGTGGTTAGTACAGACATAATATTGGATGTCATTGCAATCAGATTAGAAGGGGGATTTTGGGTTTGGGATACCGTATCTACAGATCTAACTATTACTAGTACAAGCTTTTTTGGAGTTGGGTGGATGAATTTCATAGGTTGGTATTTTGTAATCTTCTTCGTTAGTTTGTTTTTACACATAATGAATAAAAAAATTAAACCTGAATCATGGATGTGGCAAATCGCTAAAATTCTAATAATTCCGATAGTAAGTTATCTCGCTCTCTTTGGTATACTCTCAGCAATTCATTTTGGTTTGATGGGTTATTCTTGGGCAGTTTTCCTTGGATTATATTTCATCTCGATATTGATATCTTTGATTTATTTACTAAAAAATCGTCCTATCGAAATTGAAAAATCTCGCTCTTTGTTTCCACTTTTATTCTATCTATTTTGCTACCTATTTTCAGTGGCAGCAATGATTGCTTTAGGACTGGTGACTGATGTATTATGGTTTTTCTTTGTGGGTTTATTATTATTTGGGATCACGATGTTTATAGTGGTATGTATAACAGATTTTAAGAATCTAGCTTGGGATGCCATTTAATCTTTCATTTTTTTAAAATTTATTATTCAAATTCATTATGCTCTCTTTTAGTTCTAAGAAACTAGAAAAACCATTTTCAAAGTGTGAATTAAGAAAACTATTTCTCACTGCGAACACCAAATCCGCTTGCATTGCCCCTTGCAAATCAGAATTCCCATCTCCAATAAAAATGACTTTCTTTTGCTGGGCTTGATAATATTTCACTTGATCAACTTTAAAATCAATCGAATCTGGATAGTGCAAAGAAGGAAATTCTAACTGAAATCTTTCATCCTTTACTTTGGCCGCTACAACCGGGAGATCAAGGTTATTTTGTGATAACACAGATCTAATGATAAAATCCAATCCAGCACTAACTATGACAACCTTAATTTCTTGCGATATGCAAAAAGAAACTAAATCTGCAAATCTTTCTCGAATAGGGATTGATCCCATCGAAGAAATAATTGTTGGAATATTGGCTTGAATCATCTCAAATTGTCTTTGCATACATTCATGCAAATTTATCAAACCTTTACTTAGCAATTTGTCATATTTTTCCCAGTCTCCAACGGCAAATTGCTCCAAGATGGGGACACACGTATCTTGAAGAGTGATCGTGCCATCAAAATCACATAAAATTATATAGTCTGACATTAGGTTTCAATTTAGAAAATCAATAAAATAACTAATCTTATTAAATTTAAATAGAAAACTGTTTTAATTGAATGTTGATGGTAAAATATGAAAGCAAAAGCATGAAATCAATTTTAAATAGAATGAAATATATCGATTCATGGTTTTGGTGTCGTTATACTCTTAATCCATACCAGGGATGCGAACACGCGTGTATTTATTGTGATGCACGGAGTGAAAGATATTACCTCCACGATGATTTTGAAAATACTATTTATTATAAAGAAAATGCTGTCAATCTACTAGATCATAAATTAAAAAACTCAAGAACTTTCCTTCCTGATGTTGTTAGTCTAGGTGGAACTTGCGATGCATATCAACCGGCAGAGGAAAAATTTCAAAACACTCGAAAAATTTTAAAAATTTTACTAAAATATAAATATCCCATCAATCTATCCACCAAAAATATATTAGTTAGAAAGGATTTAGATTTAATTCAAGAAATTGCAAAAAAAACATGGGCAACAATAGCATTCACAATCACAACAACCGATCCCGATATGGCAACCTTTTTAGAACCCAATGCATCCCCTCCTAAAGAAAGATTGAAGATAATCAAACTAATTAGCGAAAATTATCCCGAAATTCACATTGGAGTAAATTTCATGCCTATAGTTCCAATATTGGAAGATACTTCAAAAAATCTTAATTCTGTAATTCAAAAAAGTAAGGAAGCAGGTGCAGAATTCATACTATTTTCTCCTGGTATGACTTTAAGAGATTCACAAGCTAAAGTTTTTTTACGTCATCTTAAAAAATATTTTACTGATATTAATAAACCTCAGTCATATGATACTTTTCTTAGATTATATAGTCAAGGATCCTCTCAAGAAGTTAATAGGGCATATTTTACTAAAAAGACCTTAGAAATTATCAAAATTTGTCAAAAATTTAATATTAAGACTCGAGTTCAGCGTTGGTATCCTTCAGATTTTCGCAATTCTAATTATAAAGCAGCAGAAAAACTATTTTCACTTGCTTATGAAAATCAAACAATGGGTAAAAATGTGAAAGATTTACATTGGGCAGCTATGTACATTCAGAATTTGCCTAGATCTTTAGGTTCACTTGATGCATGTGGAGAATTAAATAAACTAAAATATATAACTCCAAGAATTAGGAAAATTATTGAGTCCTACATTAAAATTCCAAATACAATAGAAAAATACTTTAAAAAATAGAATAAAATGTTGGGAATTATTTCTGAAAATCCTTATCTAATTTTAATCTTTGAATAATTTCATCTGTAATTTTTTTTGTATAATCATCTATTTCAGGCGTAATTGGACATTCTATATCATTAGAGACAATCTGCTTAAATAATTCGTCTGGTGACATTCCTAAAAGATCCCCAATTATTTTTAATCCTATTTGACCTTCTTCATACTCCTTTAAAAGCTTCAATAATACCTTTTCTTTCAAGTTTTCTAATAATATTTCTTTTACTAGTACAGCTTTAGGTATTTTTCTTTTTTCGGCTAGATATTGAAAAAGACGATCCGTTTGCTCATTTACTCTAATATTGATCTGACTCATATTTATCGCTACTATGAATACTACAATAAATTAGTAAATTTAATACTTACGATACTATATAATAAATAATGTGAAAATTTTTATTGATACTTATTCATGGGCTAAAATCGATGTTCTTGTAGACGCTTCCTACGTAGATATAAATTATTTTTATCAAAAATTTGAAATCTGTATTACACATGATGTTTTGAAAGAAATTCGATATAGGGAAATAAAATCTTGTCAAATTCAAAACCTTCATGTTTATCCGATTAAGAATAAAAGAATTTATGAAGATGCAATTATTCAACGATTTGATGAGGCAGATGCAAGTTTATTAAGTAATGGTTCCAGAAAAGGAGACACAATTATTATAACAGAGGATAAACCATTATTAGAGCTAGGAAAAAGTTACAGAATTGAAATTATTCAATTAATTGATTTTTTTAGAATTCTAACAAAATTAAATCTTTTTACAAAAAATACATTATTTAAGATCAACAGAGAATTAAGAAAACTAAGGAATATATCAAAGAATAAGGAAAAAGAAATTAAAGATTTCCTCCAACAACTAAAATAAACAACATTTCCTTAATTTTTCATTCAAAATATTATTTTTCATCTTATTTTACTTCTAATATGATTAATGCTTACTAAGCCATTTTTTAACATTTGAAGCTTTTTTCTTAGTGATATTTTTTTTTTCTCTTAAAAATCGATTTATTTGAAATAGTTCTCGATTTTTTAACAACTCAAGCTTATTAAAAACCTGGAACAAATCTATTACTTGAATCGCATTTATGGAATATGCGATAGCAAATTTTAATAATGGTTTATCTTCGGAGATAATGCACATATCCTCATTTAGATTTCCATTACTTAAAATTTCTGCATCTGCTTGATCAAATTTTAAAGATTTTGCATCTTGGAATATTTTGTGATTTTTAATAGGTAATATATTTGTGGCTCTGAAATTACAAGATTTTAACTTAAAATGTTCAATTTCAGCCTTAACTTCATGTGTAATGAAAATTTCCGCCCAATTATATAAGTTAGAAACTTTGAATAAATTTGTTTTAGATAATAGATCAAATTTCTTCCAAGAGAAAGTGTCAATTAAAAATTTCATATTTACACTTACTACAATTTTATTTAAAAATTTTAAGTACTTAGAGTACATTGAGAGAAAAATGCAACAAATCAATATTAGAGTTGAGAAAGAAATTGATAATTTAATGGATTATTTAGCAAAAAGGGAGAAAATGCCTAAAGCTGTATTTGTAAAACAAATGTTACTGGAAAATTTTACGACTAAAGTTCTTCCCATACTTCTTACAGATTATCAAGCAGGAAAAATCGGTTTAAAAAAAATATTAAAATTAACTTCAATTTCTCCTGATGAATTATTGGATAAAATTGTAGAATTACAGATTGAACCTCCTATCACACCTGAAATTGACGAATATACAAGGAAGGTTGCAGATGGGATTGTAAAGCGAATAAAAAATAAAGAAAACATCTCATCAAATGAAAAAAAATCAAATTAGAGAAGGAAATTTGATTTTATTTTATAAAATAGAAGGTCTTCATGATTTTAAATGGGTGAACTACGTTTATAATAGTGAGAAGATGAAAGTTAAAATGGATATTCCTGACTCCGAAAAAAAATTTTTAACTGATTGCAAGTTTGAGATCCCAGAAATACGAGTATTACGAAAATGGAACAGAGGAGTTTTGCCTTTACGTGTAGCTTTTTATGTCAAAAACGGGCATATTTCTAGACTGGCTTTACGTGGATTAAACTTAACCGAACTTCCTGACTCGATTGGAAATTTAAAGGAACTCCGAATCCTATTACTGTACTCAAACCACTTAAAAAATTTACCAGAATCATTTCAAAATCTCACTAATTTGGAAGAACTCGAATTAAGTAGAAACGACTTCACTTCACTCCCCGATTGGTTTGGAAATTTCAAAAATCTATTAAAACTTTATTTAGGAAGGAATCAATTTCAATCATTGCCCGATTGCGTTGGAAATCTCACAAATTTGGAAGAACTCGGATTAAGCGATAATAATTTCACTTCTCTACCCGATTCTATGGGAAACCTAAAAAATCTGCGTAATCTTTCTTTGTCGAATTGTGGATTACATTCTCTACCCGATTGGTTCGGAGCCCTAATAAACCTCGAAAATGTTGAATTGGATGGTAATAAGATTTCAGTTTTACCAGAATCATTCAGAAATCTAAAGAACCTCAAGAATATTGGTCTAGAGGACGCGGGGCTACGCTCTTTTTCAAATATTCCAGTCGAATTCGAAGATCAAATCGACGCCTATGAAGATTCTTGGCCATGGCCAGCTTTTTTTTCAGAAGGAAATTACCCATCTCCGCACGCCAAAGAACATTTTAAGAACACACGACCAATTGTTTATGAATTTTGGCCATATTATCGCGTTTCACCCTTAGAACTAGCCGCAAAATATGCTCAAGATCAAAACTCTTTATATCCTCAGGAAAAAGATCGATTGGCATGGGAAGGTGGATTTCGTGAACGACAGTTAATGGAAGAGGGAGGAGTCGCCCCCGATGATCCAATTCTCGCCGAAATTAACAAGCACCTCACTATTACCTGCGATAACGGATTGAAATTAATAAAATAATCTTTTTGTATCTCACATGAGAAATCTTTAATTTTTAATTAACTAATTTCTTAAATTTACAAAAAATGTAGAAAAAATGGCACTGTTCAAGAAAATTTGTGACCTCCATTTCTTGATTCGAAAAAGGGTATGATCCCAAGAACCGTTGAGTTCGACTATTTTTCCCCACTTTCATTGTTTGAATATAACCATAAGCAAAAAAACAAATGCAAAACAAG
>JAUWMK010000054.1 GCA_030613185.1 Promethearchaeum sp. | reverse complement strand
CTTTAAACCTTGGTTTAATAATATGTATCTCCCAAAATATAGCTTTTCCTCGGTATTATATGATAGAGATTCACCTCTTTTAAACATCACAATCGAAGATCTTAATGAAGACTATAACGATTATCAATATTCTCAACAGTTAACTTTAGAAGTTTACGATAACGAGATGAATACCATTTTTAGTAATGAAATTTGGATAAATGGGACTACTTTTCTTTCTCTTAACATAACATCAACCCCTGATAAGGCGAGATTAATTTTTACAAATAATGTTCTTGCCCAATCTATAGAGGGAAGAGAATTTGTAGAGTTTGAAATTTCAAAACAAAAAATTGATGGAATGACATTTATCGCAATTTTCATCAGTTTTTCAATTGGAATTATTTTTGTTGTTATCAAAATAAGATTGAAGAAAAATTATTAATTTCGTTTCCAATTTTTTCATTTTGTTTCTTTTTCAACTTGAACTAAAGAAAGGTGTTTATTTCTATTACAATCACTTATTTTTTTAATTTTTTTAATAATTCTGATTTTTCCTTTGCTTATCAATAATTTAGATGGTTGACAATATTGATAATAAGGACAATTATCTTGATCTTTTCCACAATCTATTGTGTGATACTCCATTATTGAGCCAAGATAAATATCTTTATTTTCCATAGAAATTATGATTTCAGGAGTTTTAAGTTTGCACAAAATCATTTCTTCTTCATGAAAATCATTAGGACATTGCATACTCCTATCAGTTACTTCAACAACTTCGTAAACCGATTCAGGGGTTAAATTTTCTTGACAAGTTGTATATAATTTACAATTTTTAGGGCAATTTCGATTTGGATCTTGGAAAAAAAACTGAAACCCCTCAAAAGCATAACTTTTTCCAATTAATGTCAAAAATTCTTTTGCGTCTTTTGCGTCGTTCATTGATAAGTTAATTAAGCAATTAGAATATTTATTTATTTCACGAATTTTACTATTCTCTAAAAAGAAGTTAAGTTATATTCTATCATATAAAATATTTTTAGCAATGATTAATTCTTTTAAATTGAAAAAATGAATCACATACCACCAAATGAACAACCATTGAAAATGAACTTCATTGAAATTATCCCAGATAATGTTAATGATTTTAAATCAAAAAAAATGGAACCTCTTCCAATTCTTAAAACGGGCACAACCACAGTTGCTTTAAAAATAAAAGATGGCGTAATTTTGGCAACAGATAACAGAGCAACAATGGGGTATTTTGTTGCAAATAAAAATGCAAAAAAACTTCATCGCATTCAAGAATATCTTTACATGACAATCGCTGGTGGCGTTGCAGATGCAATTTATCTAATTGATTTATTAAAGGCTGAAACTGAAATATACAATCTTAAAAATGAAAAACCGATTGGAATTGGGCAATCTGCTAAACTTCTTCAGAACATTCTTTACAATAAAAAGGGATTTTTCCAAGTTGGACATTTACTTGGTGGTGTAACTGATTCAGAAGGTCCTAAAATATATAATTTGGGTGGTTATGGTTCAATTTTGGAAGATGATTATGCTTCAGTTGGAAGTGGGTCTGTTTTTGCAATGGGTATTTTAGAAACTGAGTGGAAAAAAGATCTAACTTTAGAAGAAGGTTTAAAAATTTGCACTCGAGCCGTTAGATCTGCGATTATCCGAGATATGGCATCAGGAAATGGAATTGATTTAGTTGCAATTCAAAAAGGAAAAGAAGTTGTTGAAAAACGATATGAAATTTCCGATGAAAATCTGATTGAATTAAACTTGGAAAAAAAAAATAAGAAATAAAGTCAAAAAATGAAATGTGAAAATGACGATTAAAATATTAATCGATCTGTCCCATAACGAGCAATTGATATCATTTCCAGAACAAGTTTTTAGTAATTCTGATTTTTTCTTTGATTTTACAAGACCAACTGATGATTTCTCTGAGATTAAATTAAGTCATTATAATCTGATTATTATAGGTAATCCAAAACCCCGAAAAAGTACGGAATTACTCTTTAAACCATCAGAAATAAAAAATATCAAGGATTATCTTAAAAACGGAGGGAACTTATTAATAACATCTGGAGCTCGTGGAGATTATAATCTTGCAAATAATTTAGGTTCCTTAAGGGTTTTTTATAAAATTACGGGAATTAGTCGATATAATTATGCAATTTTATTCAATATGATAAAAAAAAATTATTATCAGAAAAAGGTAAATTTGATAATTAATAAATTTCCAAAACATCCTATTTTTAAAGATTTTAACTCTAAAGATAAAATTATCTTTGGAAAATCGACATATTTTACAATGAGCCCTAATAAGAAAGCAAAAGTCTTACTTAATTCTCCGAGCAATACTGATGCACATTATTATTTATTAGATGAAGAAAAAACAGTTAATATATCCCCTATTTTCGTCGTTAACGAATATTTTGAAGGTAAGGTAGCAATTATTGCATCTTCCGAATTTCTTAGTAAAAGTAAATTAAGCGGAATTGAAGCTGGATCAAATACTAAGTTCCTTTTTGGATTATTGAGTTGGTTTTTCGATCAAAATATTAATTAAAAAGAAAAATTAATGAGATTCTTCTTCCCTACAGCTTTTTCCCGTTTTTTCTAATACACAAATTCCAGTTTTCCAAAAAATTTTTTTTTAATCACCCCCTTTATAGATAAGATAATGGAAGAAAATGAAGAAGATATCGATTTAATTGTCGGATATGGAACTTTCATCACGAACAAAATGTTTAAATTTTCAAAAGATGTTAAAATTTGTTTCGTTCCCAAGTGTCGAAGAATTTACATAACTTCGGAACATTTTCCATTTGCTTTAGATGATCCTTCAAATGAAGGTTTTTTTGCCCTTCTTTTTAAGGTAGAACATAAAGAATTCAAGCGTTTGGATTATTATGAAGGAGTAGATGCAGGATTATTCTATAGAAAGAAAGTCTCAATCCTTGTAAAGAAAGATTTAACAAATTATGTTAAAAAACGGGCTTTCATATATCTCCCAACAGAACAATCTATTTCTGATCATAACTTAACATTAGATTGCGATAAAGAAGATGGATGGATAGAAAAAATTCGTGCAATTCCAGATGTTTGTGAGAAATTTCCAGAATTATTGGAAAAAAATGGAAAAAATATTCCTAATTTCAGTAATTTAGATTAAACTACGCCCAATTTAGATTGTAATTTCTGATGAATATTTTGTATGTCATTATCAAGCAAATCCGCTTCTTCATCATTTAACATCGCTTCTTCATCTTTATAGTCTTCTTCTAATTTTTTAACCCACTCATAAATTTTCTCATTCGATTCATCTGAAATATTAATTCGATTTAATCTTGCATAGGTGTCCTCGAGTTTCAATTTTGCGCTGGATGCTTTATATCTAAGCATACAGATATTTGAAATTTCCATAAGATTGCGCGTAATTGCCATAACCTCTAATGTTTTGGTTCTCTCTTCACTTTTAATGTGCCGCATTAAATTTATTTCAATAAATAATAATTCAATCATTTTAGCTAACAATCCTGTTAACTGTCCAGCATCATTACACCACACACGCATTTCCAATGTTGAAGTAGCGCCATTGATATAAACCCTAGTAATAACTCGACCACCTGTGACCTTTGCTTCACTACTAAACCATGCTTCTGCAACATAATTTTTACCTTTATCATCTTCATAAGAAGCGACATTTGTAACGTCGAATTGAGCTACCGCCCGATGTGCCGCCGAATATGCTAAGGGAGAAGGCAAATCAGCAATCAAAAATGCCCGCGCATCGCTTGGAAGTGATTGGATGGCTTTTTGACAATCCTCGATTGTATCCAAACTCTTAATGAGAAGAGGGCACTTGATCTGTATGTCTTTAGGATTAATGTAAATAGTATTGAATTTACCGAGTGCATCTTTGTAAATTACAGTACCTCCAATCGTACTTATTCCACATTCAGCTGGTTCCAAATAAAAATCAACGCCATGAGTATTTCCTGGATCAACAACGGGGATTGTTAGAAGTTCACGACTCCTACGATATGAACTTGGAACGTCCAAAATTATTTTAATATCATGAATGGCCATATTGGATTTATTACGAACTACTACTTTGAAATGGAGTTGTCCACCTACGAAATCATATTGTCTTACAACTTCAACATTTCCCTTTGGTTTAGGCCCTGTATCACTATCTTTAGTAGATCTAGATGCTGAAGAATGTGATTCAAAACTGGTGACTGGTTGTTTTCCATCAGCTATAAATTGATGTTTAGCCATATCAATATAACCATTTACTGAACCCCTGGAAATTAAAGTTGCTAATCCTTCTTCCACTCTTTGTTCAGTAATTGCCAATTTTTTAGCAAGATCTTTAATTGAGATAGTTCTGTATGCTCGTGCTATTGCCTTTATTTTTTCACTTAGTTTTTCTTCTGTAATAAATTCGTGATTTTGAGTGAAAATTCCCCGAATAAGCCCTTTTTGGATCAGCTTGAAAAGAGCTCTTCGAGCAAGTTCAGGAGCAATTTTTAGATGATTTGCTAGTGCTGTGAGCATAAATACCCCTTTTTGAATGCAAAAATTCTCGATTTCATCATCTAATTCTTCTTCAGATATTGTTATTTTTCCTGAATCAGCAAAATAAGCTTTTAAAATCTTATTTTTCATCATTGCCATGACATAGTTTTTAATATTTCCCTCAGCAACATCATATTTCTTTGCTAAATCCAAATGAATAACTTTTCCTTGATTTTGAATTTCTTGTAGAATTAATTTTGTAAGCCCAGCTTCTAAGAAATAACGATTCTTATGGTTAGTGAATGCCCCTCTAAACTTATTTTTTCTAATTAATTCTATCATTATTCTTGTTGTGGTGCTTGGGGAGGTTTTCATTTTAGTTTTTATCGCATCTAAATCTAAATAACCTTGAGAATGCAAATCAGCAACAAGTTGAGCTTCAATAGAAGGCGTTAAATGAACAAAAGTTTTATTCTTTGCATCTAAAAATCCCTCAATAGTTTTTGATGATAACATTTCGTTTATAATTAACTCAATATCGGTTCCAATTAATCCAAATTTCTGCTGTAATTCATAATATGATGATTCGATATTTTCTTGAAGTTCTTTACTAAAACAATCAATACAAAAAACTTTACCTTTATTTCGTTTTAGTCTCTCATTGCATTTTTCAGCATGGCGTGATAAGCCATATCTTTCAGATTCTCTTAAAATTTGTTTTTCTGAATTGTTAATAATAATAGGGGAATTCGTCCGAGAATTCCAAGAACACTTTGTACATTGCAAATATTTTTGACCATTCGGTAAAGAAGTAATTTCTAAAAATGATCCACAACTAGGGCAACGGCTAAATTCAACTATCTGACAGCGATTCTTACGAACTTCAGCCTGAATGCGATTTAAATGATGCTTGCTATGCTTTTTGCAATAATATTTGTCGGTTGAACCAGTGTGCTTAAAGCAGAATTCTTCACTACAAATAGGGCATTTATATTCGATATCCTTTGATTGACAATATTTACAAGTTACGATCGTTTTTCCCTCCAACTATGTTATGATAATGTTAAGATAATCTTTTAATTTTTAGTAGGCCAATTTTTTAGTGGAGATTTTTTCTACAACTTACTATTCATAAATTTTCTCATCAGCGGCTTCTGCTTCAGCAGCATCATTTTCAATATCCCGAAACTTAGAATCTTCCGCTTTTTTCTTTTCAAATTGCTTGAAATATTCGTGTTGAATGATTAAATTCATAATTTCGGATGTCCCCGTCCAAATTGATGCAAGCCTAACATCTCGAAGCATTTTTTCAATAGGATAGACATTACTATAACCAATCCCTCCCATAACCTGCATACAATTATCGATCGCCTTATAGGCATTTTCCGTTGAAACCCGTTTTGCTTCACTTACCAGCCTCCGACATAAAGAAGGATTATTTTGGTGTTTATCCAATGCATTTGCTGCAAGATGAACAATCCCCCTAGCCGAATCGTTCAAACATAACGAATCAGCGATCTTAAATGAGACTGCTTGGAATTTTCTTATGGGTTTGTTAAATGCTTTTCTTTGTGTAGAATATTTCGCTGCAACTTTAATTGAAGCCTTAACCATTCCAATCACTCCAGCAGCACTTGTCATTCTTTCGGGGTACATCATTTGATTGAAAATTCTCCCTCCTTCCCCCTCACCTAAAATTATATTTTCAACAGGGACTTGGACGTCCTTAAAGTATAATCGCCCAGCTCCGCCACCTCTTGTACCCATCAAACCATAAACATATTTTTCTTCAACACCCATATCTTTTTCAACAACAAACAAAGATATTGATTTAAAACTGGGTGCATCTTTATCGGTTTTCGCGTAAACTAAAAAGACATCTGCTCCTTTTGCACCAACAACAAACCTTTTTTCTCCATTTAAAATGTAATGATCTCCTTCTTTTACTGCTGTGGTTGTTGCACCATAGAAATCAGAACCACCGCGAGGTTCTGTTAAAGCTTCGGCACAAAACTTTTCACCTGAGATAATTGGTCTCAAATATTTATCTTTTTGCGAATCGGTTCCAAATTTGTTTAGAGCTTCACCACAAATGCTTGGTAAGGAACATAAGCAACTCAGAGCCATTGATAATACACCAATCTCCTCCAGTACTGCCATTTCGGTTACCCATATTTGCTCTTGACCTCCATATTTCTTATCAAAACGTAAACCTAACAAATGGGCATCTGCTAGATCTTTAACATATTGAGTCGGATATTGAATTTTATCCGCATCCATATCAATTAATAACTGCCGTGGAACTTCTGAAGCAAATTTACGCGCTCGCTGCTTTAAAACCTTTGCTTCATCTGAAAGTAGAAAATCGTACATAAAAATATTTAATCAAGATATCAATTTATTATTATTCTCACTAATTCATAATAAAATAATAAAAGTAATGAAAAAAATCAAAAACCAACATGTTCAATCAAATCAAAATGATCATTCTTCATCTAAGTCGGTTTGAGGGAGAAAACCAAATATATCTTTAATTAAACTATCTGAATCTTTAAATAAACTTAGATCATAACGCTGGGAAAAGTGTTTGGCAAATTTTTCATGGAATTCAATTTTAAAACGTTCCAGTGCTTTTTGCAATGTTTTTGAACTTTTAGTAGAAGCTAGTACACATGCCAAATGCGCCTTTTTATCATATTCAAGAATTATAATTGCGCCTTCAGTGCGGATTTCGTTTAAATCTCCCTTATTCATGGACTCTTTTATGATTGTGCGGATTCCTTGCATCATTCCAGAGTATAGAACATCATTAATCATATCCGACTTCTTTTCCCATTGAAAATCATACAGAAAAGTTCCAGTATCTGTATCTAAAACAGTCATACGTAGAGCTTTGAATGGTAGAACATAGAAAAGTTTCGGTTGAAAGGCAAAAACAATTGTTAAGAGTGCGCAAGCCAGAGATAATAATAAACCATCAAAATAAGGGATATTTGTTAAAATTCGAAGAACTGTTAAAATAAATACAGGAATACCGATGATAAATGCTACACCAAATATCATAAAAACATATTTTTTCAGTTTTGGGGGAGATTTTATTGCTAAAAATATCAAATAATAGAGAGTTATTAGTAATGTCCACCCATTCAATATAATAACAGAAATCTTCTGTTTTTCGCCGCTTAAAAGAATCCAATCTCCATTAGGTGATAATCCAGCATAGAATGCATTTGGATCGATAGCATTCATGAACAAGATTCCTGAAAGAAATGCGGTTATTAAGATCTTTCTTGCATCAAGATGTTCTTTTGAAACGGTATCTACAAATAAAATCATTAGTAGACTCCATACAATTGAATGGAACAAGGCAATTGATTTCCAAATTGGATTGTGTGTTAGATGAAGTATTAAATTGATAACAATGCTTGAAAAATACACAAAAGAGATTGAAAACAATAGGATTAATTCCCTTCGTTTGTCTTGAATATATTTATTGATAAGAAAACCAAAACTGACCAAACTTGGAATCATCGCTATTAAGAAGATGATCATTGTTGTATTCAATGGATATACCATAAAATATCTCCATAAATTCTAGTATAAATATGTTATTGAATTTCATAATCTTTGATAAGCTTTTTTTCAGTAATTTACATTTGATAAGTAAAAAGCTTAGTTTTTCTCACATATAGCTAAAAGATTCAAAAATTGGTATGATATCCTTCATTTTTCTATTTTTATTGGGAAAAATTCAATAAAAATTAAGGAAGCAATTAATTATTTCATTTGAACATTTAAACAATTTTTTTTAACATTCTATAGAGGGAAATAAATCTATGAAAAAAAATCAAATTATAGGATTAATAATATTTTTAGCAATTGCTATTCCAGGGATCGGTTTCGGAATTTACTATGGTATTAATTATTTCGCGGAAGGAGCAATTGAAGGTGCTGAAGTTTCAATAAATTCAGTAGAAGTGCAATCTGCAGACGAATCGTCACTCACAGTCAATATGAGTGGAGAAATTAAAAACCCAACATCAATTGATGCAACTATAGACCCTATGAATTTATCTGTGGGTTATGATGGAAAGATTTTTGGAACAACTCAAACAACTTCAATAAGCGCACAAGCAGGAAATAGTTCCTTTAATCAAATTTGTGAAATAATCATTACAGATTCTGATCAATTTAATCTATTTTTGACCAGTTTTGTTAAAAATCCAACAGTCACCGTAGATATTTCAGGGACGGCAAATATTACAACAGCAGGAGTATCAATTAACAAAGAGATATCTAAATCAATTGAAATAGATGGACAAACTGAAGATCTAATTAGATCGATTAAGTTACTTTTCTTGACTTTAGAAGTAATACCTACTTCTGAATTGAATGCTTATGTAAATGCTACTCTCTACAATCCATTTAATTTTGCATTTAATATTACATATCTCGAATACGATGCATATTTTGATGATGCTGATGGAGTTATTACTCCTGGTTATGCTCCAAAAAATAATATCTTAATTGAACATATTGAAAAAAATTATTCATCTAGTCCAATTGAAATGAACCCTAAAGCTCATTTAGATGTAGAAGAAAGTATAAGTTCTACAGATGTTGAACTTGTAACAAGACTTTTTGATGAAAATTTTAAAAATCAATTGGAAATTGACATTAAGAATGGAATAATGCACGGATCTATAGGAGAATTCACTTTTGAAATTGAATTTTCTTTTACTGATATTCCCCTGTCTGTAAATAGTTCTGTATAAATTTTTTATTTTTTTTTCCGTTTCTTTTTCTTTCTTTCATTTCTTCCTTAAGAAATATTTTCACAAATTCTCTTAGCCACATTTAACGTTGGAGGAAAAATTGCCGGAAAATGCTCGTCAACTACAATCATAGTAAAAGTATCTAAAATTTTATAATCTGAATAAAGATGATAAATAAAATTCTTGAATTCAAAGAGATTTTTTGCCCGTATTACCGCAAATAATCCAAAATCTTCTCCAGTTCTATATAAATCAATTACATTTGGTTCATAAACTAGTTTACTTGCCAAATCATTATAACTTCCAATATTTATGGGTTTAATTCGCATGTAAAATTTCATTTGAAAATCATCGAATATTAGCATGGAACCTGAAGAATGATGAAAAGAGATTGAAAAGCCCTTAATAATTTTTTCCTTTAGAAATCCATCCAATTTCCGAGAAAGATTGATTTTACTAATTTTTTCATTCTCCTCATTGGAAAAAAATTCATTTTCTATTCTTTCTGGCCATCTTTTTAAATTATAATTCTTCTTGAGTAAGTTCAAAATTTCCCATTTTTTTTCGTTAATAGTATTTACAATATCTTTCGAGTCAAAAATAAAACCTCCATTTTTAAAAACTTCAATAGTTTCAATTATTCGATAAGATTGAAAAGATGTTTGGGCAATTTGATTGTCAAGTTCTCTTAATATTTCTGCAAATCTCTGTTTACTTCTAACTTCAAATTTTACAATTAAAGCATAAGTTCCAATTATTCCATCAACTGATGTAACCTCGGGAATTTTTTTCAATTTACTTAAAACTTCAGGTTCTGCTGGATTAGTTTTAATTTCCATGATGTAATTTTCCATATTTAACATTCTTTGATTCAATATAATGGCTGGTGAAGCAATTATTTTCCTTTCCCATAACTTATTTCGCATTTTTGATATAGATTGCCTTGAAAGATGAAATTTTTCACATAAACTACTCATTTTAACGCGAGAATTTGAATATAATTCTTCAAGAAGTCTCATTTTATTTGAAATGTTACTAAATCCTTGCATAGATGAATATAATGTGAACCAACATTAAAATTTTTTAACATCTCATACAGAATTTAGTAAAAAACGGAGTTTTTGTTAACTTATTATAAGTGATGAAAGGCCAAATAATATGTATACAATTTTTACAATTTTTACAATTTTTAGGAATGATATAAATGAAATTATGCTCGAAAAAATGGGGTAATGAGAAATATCTCATTACTGATGAATCTGATGAAGTCTTAAATCTAGGCCTTAATGAAATCAGAATTGCGTTTAATAAAATGCCCGTTATTCAAAATCTGATGAAAGAATTTGAAAAAACTAAGCCTCTAAAAGATTTAGTAATATCATGTTGCCTACATGTAACTAAGGAAACAGCTAACCTAATGCGCACTTTAAAGGCAGGTGGAGCAGAAGTTTATCTTTGTGGATCTAACCCGCTATCTACACAAGATCATATTGCCACTGCCTTAGTTTCTGAAGGAATTCATGTGTACGCATGGACGAATAACACAGATGAAGAATTCTATGAATGTGTTGACGCATGTCTTGTCCCTAAACCGAATATTTTAATTGATGACGGTGCGGACTTAATTGTAACCGCTCATAAAAAATATCCGGAATATTTTGAAAAAGATGGCTGCATTATTGCTTGTCAAGAAGAAACAACCACAGGAATTCATAGATTTGAAAGCATGGATAAAAATGGAGTATTAAAAACAGCACTATTTTCTGTAAATGATGCCTCATGCAAAAACCAATTTGATAATGAACTTGGAACAGGGCAAGGAATAGTTGCTGCAATTTACGGTATGCACGTCCTTTTTGCGGGAAAAACAGTAATAGTCGCGGGTTATGGACATTGTTCATCCGGTATGGCACTTCGAGCACGAGGATTGGGAGCTAGAGTGATTGTAACTGAAGTGGATCCTGTTAAAGCATTAAAAGCTGTTTTTGAAGGATTTGAAGTTGCCCCAATGAATGATGTAGTTCACAAAGCAGATATGATCTTCACAGCAACCGGTTGCAATAATGTTATTGCCAAACAGCATTTGAACAAATTAAAAGATGGTTGTATTATGGCCAATTTGGGTCATTTTGATGTTGAAATTGTTGCTAAAGATCTTTACGAAGCAACAAATGGAAAAATCCGAACAATCAGACCTAGTGTTGAAGAACTTATAATGCCAAACGGCAATAAAGTTTATTTGCTTGCTCAAGGAAGACTAGCCAACCTAGCATTAAGCGAGGGGCATCCAGCTGAAGTAATGGACATGTCTTTTGCACTTCAAGCAATGATGGCGAGGTATATTTCAGAGAATAGACAAGTCTTAAAGGAAAAACATTCTATGATCAAAGTGCCTGATAAAATAAATAATGCAGTCGCTTTTGCAAAATTAGAAGCGATGGGAATTAAGATAGACAAATGGACTGATGAACAATATAAATATAACACGAGTTTTGAAGAAGGAACTTAAAAATTAATATAATTATAAAAAAAATTTACAATATAATCAATGGATGATAATTGATCAAAATCTGAAGGGTTGAATATCGGTTATCTTGTTAAATTTCCATGATTGAACCCGTTCTGATTATTTTTTCATTATTTTTTAATGATACTTTAGCAAATTCTCGTAATATTGTGTGTATGTCACTATATTATACTCAAAAATTGTCAAAACCAAGCCACAAATCATCCGTCACTAAGGAATAGTGGACTTCACAGCATTTTAGTCTTCCATTATACCTTCAATCCGCCAACCACTACACCAATACCATCAAATTATCTAGATAATCCGCTTCCCCATCAATCCATCATAAAATCAACCCAAAGGAGGAGTCCTGCTCTGTGAATGATTTCCGAGAGAATGGAGTAAAACAATTACAGACATTCTTTAGGTCAATATAGCCTTAAGTCAGTTCTGTGGGTTGGATTCTCCGTTTTGCTTCAATGAGGTATAGCATAATCCACTATCTTGAAGATTGGTTAAGGATCTGGAAAGAAAAAAACCCCGATTGATCCAAAACTCAAAATTGACCAAATAAGTTTACGATAAATTCGCTGTACCTATGGATAGCAAAATTTTTTCCCGATCAACTCAAATTGGGGCAATACATAGCGACAAGGTGAAAAAGTATCGATAATAAGATTTATAATTACAAACATGAATCTATAAATATTAAAACCTTAAGTTTCTGATTTTAAAAACACTTCCACAATATCTCCGTCCATAAGTTCATGATCGATGCCCACCCTTTGGCTATCGAATTCGACGGATTTTCCCCAGACTATGGCATGATCGAAATTATTAAAGAAGTCTTTATGAATTTTTCGGGCAATTTTACCCACAGTCGCACCCTTATGGAACACCATCGGCGTGTCTAAATCGGGTTTGTAGTGATGGCGTTTCGTATATATTTTCATAATTTCCAGCAGGTCATATAAGTCACTTTTTAAGTCTTTCAGCGATTTTTCATTCTTAATGGTGATTGGGAGAATTTCATAAGCACTAAAGGATTTCAAGAGTTCGTAATGATCTTTAGAGTATGATAAATCACCTTTCGTAGCGATAATCTTAATCGGAACAACTGGGTCCCCGTCCATGATAATTTCGGCTTTTTGTAATTGTCCCACGAGAAAATCGTATTGGGCCTTCACTTCGGACGATAACTCGATCACCATTAATATCGCATCGGAAGTCCTCGAAACCCGAATAATTTGTTTGTTGATCTTCCAATCATCCTTATAATAGACAAACCCTGGCAGATCGACTAACTGAATCTGAACACCATCATATATACACGTTCCCCCCAGGGCAGATGTCGTGGTCGTGGAAAAATCCCCTGTTTTCGACTTTGAATTTGTAATGGCATTCATTAAAGTGCTTTTACCCACATTCGTCATTCCAAACAATGCGATGCGAGCATCCCCCGATTTTTTGATAGCGAAGGGATCATACTCTCGGTTTTTTCCCTTCTTCTTATTTTTAATTTCTTGAATCATACCTTCGAGAGTCTTAATGTATTCTCGAAAACACCCTGCTTGGTCATAACCTCGGGATTTAATATCATCAATAATCTCTTTAATTACTTCAACTAAGTCACTGCCAGATTTTTCGTTGGTTATTCGAATGAAGTCGTAATGATAACTTTTCAATTTGCGGGGATAGAACGAGAGATTCTCGGGCATGATGCTCACATATGAATAAGGAACAATCGCTTTAAGGGATTACGATCAGCAATATTCTAAGTCTTCTCTTTACGAATGTGATACCCCGGGTCCTAAGATACATAAAAAAAGGAAGGAAAAATAATGGCCAAACCATAATTGATCAAAATCTGAAGGGTTGAATATCGAATATCTTGTCAGATTCCCATGATTGAACCCGTTCTGATTATTTTATCATTATTTTTTAGTGATATCTTAGCGAATTCACGAAATATTCTGTGGATGTCACTATATTATACTCAAAAATTGGCAAAACCAAGCCACAAATCATCCGTCACTAAGGGATAGTGAACTTTACAGCATTTTACTCTTCCATTATACCTTTAATCCGCCAACCATTACACCAATACCATTAAATTATCCAAATAATCCGCCTCTATATAATAAATCTCATAAAGGGACACCCGAATCACAGGGTTTACCCAATGGATGTAGGGAATATATTAAAAACCAATTACTAACTGATAGCTGATAACTGATAGCTGATAATTGATAACTGATAACTGATAACTTATTTTAAGGATAGCTCACTTCGAAGCAGGCTCCTTCGCTCTGCAGTGATGTTATGATGGGAGAGATAAAGTAGTCTAGTTATAATGGAGATAGTGGTATTATTGGAGCGTTATGTATGATTTTTTGAGTAGAAAGAGAAAAAATGACCGAGAATTACTCAGTCAGATGGTCATCGACACCTAGATGCGGATAATCATAATTCTTGTGTTTTTTTCTTCTATTCTTTTTTTGTTAAATTAAAAGCGATCCATCGATGATTTCAAAAAACGAGAATTTGAAAAAAAAATTATTTAAAATACCAAAATTTTGGTTCTGATTAAAAATGCCCATGGAAACTAGATGTATTTCCATAGCTATTTCCATAACCGCCACGATGTAGTTGGCTTTTATCTAATTTCTTATTATGATTTAAAAATTCTTCTTTATCATTTTTTTTAATTAAGTCTTTGAATATTTTTTCAAACCTTGTTTTAAAATCTTTGAATTTTTCTATGTTTTTACTTGTTATGTCATAAAAGGAGTACCGATTTACGAATTGGAATAATCCAGTCTTCATAGATTCAGTCAGTAATTTTTTATTTGTGTCTTTCTCCGCTATACAATATAAAATGATTGGAAATGTTAATTTCGTATCATCTTTTTTATTTGGAACTTCAATTTTATCAGATGTTAGAAACACAACGTGCTCACCCATAGCAAAATTAGAAATTTGGTCTGAAAATGCTGATGAGCCAAAATTTGTAATAGCTTCGATGAGAGTCTTCTTTTGTTCTTCATCGAAAACCATATCGTAATCATGGAGATAATACTTCTCTTCTATCAAATTGGTTCCTTGAAAAAAGATAGCCGCTTCCAATAGTCCAGGTGCCATATCAATCATTTATTAATAATTCAATTTTGTTTTTATTAAAAAATCTCTAATTAATCTATATATCCAAAATATTAATGTTTTATTTTATACTTTTTTTGGAATTTTTCTTAAAAACCATATAGATTTTTTTTTTTTTATTGAAAATTCTATAAAAGATTAGGTATAAAATTGAAATTATTTCAATTTTTTCTAGATAAAAAAGATGGATGGAGCATTTTTGTTAATTAATAACTTCTATAGGATTTTTCTGTTTGTTTAAGATTTTTAAAAACATAACCGGGATAAATATTTCCAAAATTACTAAAGCAGGTTGTCCTATCCAATAAAAAATTATTATACCCATAATAAAAAAGGGAAAGTCAATGTCATGAAAGATTTTCCAAAACAAAACTAATAATGACCAGAGAAGATTTAGGGTAAAGAAAAATATGACATATATCTCTTGAAATCGCTTTTTTTCCAGCAATTCTGTTGGGAAATTAAGCTTGAGAATCATTACAAAGTATATGCAATATCCAATATATGCAATTGGACAGGTGATGCCATTTAATATCATTCCGAAATTCTCAAATGCATAAGGGTTCGGTGTAGAAGGAAAAAACCATATGAAAATACTTATTCGATGGAGAAAAATACTAACTGCAAAGATAATAAAAATTATTATTGATGTCTTCGTTTTTTTTTCATTCTTAGGTTTTTGTAATGTTATAAGGTCTTTAATTATGAAGATTTCAATTAAAGTAATTAAAATACACTCTATGATTCCAATAACAAATAGAATTTTCCCAAAAGTTACCGGACATCCCATGGCACAATCAGCCATTGAAAATGCGTAAATTATGACAGTAAAAAAATATATAATCAAAAAAACAATTCAAAGCTTTAGAGTTTTTATTAATTTTGAAATTAATAGGTTTTTTTCCAAGTTTAGATCAGAAGAATTATTTACTGTTGTCATATCACATAATAGTTAAATCATGTCCTTTATAATAATTTTCATTTCTTTTTGCTTCACTTTTAGAAAATCAGTTAATGATATTAGTAAATCCAGCACCACGAGGAAGTCCAAACATTCCTTTTTTTGTCATAGGTGCATGGAACTCTCCTTTTGCCCACGGTGCGGGAAATTTTTGAAATATAGTAGTAGCAATTAAGGCGAAAGTTTGGGAAAATACATAAAGCCAATAATTTTCATATAGTACCAAAAAGAGTAAGCAAAGCGCTACATTTGGAATATGAGACACGAATGTTTTGAATTTGATTGATTTCGGGGTATCATGTTCGGGGCTGACATACACATCCCAATAATAATCATGCACAAAATATTGCCATAATCCCATACAGGCAAAGGACCCTAAATAAACAACCCACTTAGGAAATCCCATCATATTCCATAGATGATAGAATGATAGTAAAATCTGACCGGTGCTTAAGCCCCATATTGTTCCGAAAACTAACCCTACATAAATATTGTATTTTCGGTCAAAAGTGAGGGTCATTTTAGCCCATAAAATCCAATAAGCAATAAAAATATAAAAAAAACAGAAAGTACACAGAAAAAACCACATGGGATCTGATAATTGATCCGGATTAACGATCGATTGTGTAACCATTGTTTCAGCTGTTCCGGTCCATATGGATATAAGATTGCAAATAGTAAAATAGATCATTGCTCTGGTCCATGCTGCACCAGGTTTCCAAATTGTAATGGAAAGTGTTCGATATTTCACCAGGTAAAGCACAAGCATCATGCTTCCAAAGAGTATTACTCCAACTGTGTAAAATTGTACCACAATTGATCACTTAAAAAAGAGTCCCTAATAAGAACGCCAGAAGACTAAATAATTGAGACAGGAGCGATAAGCGGCTGGCTAAAATTCGCCACTTTTTCTCTTCCAAATTTTTAGTGAAAGCCCAATCACTTAATATAATTAAGCCCAATGATATTACAGCCATAATTACGAAAATTAACTTGAAATTAAACCTCCACATTGAATATATTAGAGTTATGAAAAGGAATAAAGTCAATACAAGTTCAAATACGACCGCTACTTTGTATCCCCATTTTATCGCTACCGATTTTACCCCATATTTACAATCACCTTCGATATCTTCCATATCCTTTCCAATTTCGCGCATTACCAGGAAAAGGAAGGCTGTGAGGTAAAGTAACCATATTTCAAATACCCCAAAGACATCGGCGAATTCTAGAACAAAAAAAGCCGCAAATGGAAATCCTAGTGCCCCCGACACCCCCACAACCAAATTTGCAAGTAGGCCAGTCTTTTTAATGAATATACTGTAAGAAAAACTCACCCCCAGGAAAAAAGCTACTAAAAGAGGGATGAAAATTGGATTGGGGCTGAAATATGCCCCAGTTATTGTCAATGTAAGTATTGCAATTATTTCAAAAACGTAATAATAAACTACCTGCCGTTTTGTAAATGCACCTCGAACAATGGTCCGTGTAGGGCGGTTGATTTTATCTATCTCATAATCG
>JAUWMK010000359.1 GCA_030613185.1 Promethearchaeum sp. | reverse complement strand
TAATCACGAGAGTTAGTTTTATATTTCATTGTATGGAATGAAATATACGGCAAGTTTTGAAGTTTTTGAGTGCCGACAAAAACCAATGTTAAAAAACTAAGATTCTTTTGTCACTTCATAATAATTATTTAATAAAATAATGATTTATTTATTAATAGTCCACTAATTTTCTCGAAGCAATAGATACTTTTTTAAACTAGATTTCCAATGTGGCATTTTTATTCCTAATTTTTTCAATTTTCTATTTTCTAAAGCAGAAAACTTGGGTTGTTCATAAGTTGGGTTGAAGTATCTCGATTTAACTCCAAATAATTCAACATGAATATTCATAAGTTTAAAAAGTTCTTGGGAGAATTCTAATCTACTTGAATATCCTTCGCAAGTTGCATGATACAATCCATATGCATTGGTTTTTATTAATTTCTTTACAACTTGAGCAATTTCTACAGTCGGATTAAAGGTTAATACTTGATCAATCACAGATGGAAGTCTTTCTTCTTTTATTTCTGCATCTTTTCCAAGTTTAATCATCATTTCAGCAAAATTTGCGTATTTCTTTGCTTGTGTCCCTTTTTTTCCATATAATCCAGAGACTCTTAAACAATAATATTTTTTACAATAAAGTTGTAAGATTTTTTCACCTGCAAATTTTGAAATTCCATAAATTTGGATTGGATTTGGTATATCATCTTCGTTGTAAGGTGAATTTCTATTTGATTCTCCTCCAAATATATAATCTGTGGAAAAATGAACTAATGTTGCATCAATTTGGTTACACGCATCAGATAAATATTTAATAGCTGTAGAATTAATTAAAAAAGCTTTTTGAGGATATTTTTCGCATAATCCCAAATTATGGTATGCTGCAGTATTAATTACAAATTTAGGTAAGATTTCTTTGAGTTTTCGATACACAATTTCTTCATTTTCAATTGAAAAATGAGAATGTTCTAAAGTAATTATTTTATATTCATTTATAAGTATCTTTTTTAGATCACTTCCTAATTGTCCATTTGATCCAATTATTACAATTTTTTCCATATATTATACCAATTTTAATTTAATTGTTTTTTAAGAAAGTTTGGAAATTGATCGATTACATCCTCTAGTTGTTTTAATCGATAGCAAGCCTTATTATCAAAGTCTTGTTTGCTTAATGAAGAATTTTTCAATTTTTCATATATTTTTTTTGACCCTTTTTTCACATTCCATTTGTTTTTAAGATTTAAAGCATTTTTAAGTTTATCAAAGTTGACATTATAACTTCTTGAATCCGGATCAAAAGATTTAGCAATAGAAATCTCCATCCCTGGAATATTTTCTTGAATTAAAGTTGCTATACCTTTAACTTGATAGTTTTCTTCACTAAATCCAATATTGAAAATTTGATTATGAACCTTTTCCTTTGGTGCTATTAACATATATGCAAAGACTTTTGAAAGATCTTCAACATGAATTAAAGGTCGCCAAGGACGTCCATCACTTAAAATATTGATTTTATTTGAAAATAATGCTGATGCTGTCAAATTATTTACAACCAAGTCCAATCTTAATGATGGAGAATATCCATAAACTGTGGCATTTCTTTGAAATATAGGTGTGAAATTTTCATCTGCAAGTTTACTTACTTCATTTTCTGTTTTTACTTTTGACTTAGCGTATTCTGTAATGGGTGCAGTTTTATCTGTTTCATATAAGATTTTTTCATCATCTTCAACTCTTCCGTAAACACTACAAGAAGAAGAGAAGATAAACCTTTTTATTCCAACTTCTTTCGCCATTATTGCTAACTTAACACTTGCAATATGGTTAATTTCTTCAGTTAAGCCTGGGTTAAGTTCTCCTAAGGGATCGTTCGATAATGCCGCCAAATGGATAATAGCATCATGATTTTTGATATCATCTGTGGTAACATTTCTTATATCTTTTCGAATCTCCCTTATTTTCAATTTGACAGAAGGAAAATCAAATTGTTCAAATAATCCAATATCTATTCCAGTTACTTCATGACCCTGTTCTATTAATATGGGGACTAAAACTTTTCCGATATATCCCATATGACCTGTTACAATTACTTTCATTTTTTTATGCCTTCTTTTTCAATTTGATACAATATTATTACTTTTTTCGATAATATATTTCTAATTTCAAATTTTAATTCAAGTTATTGATATTTTAAATTATTCATATATTTTAAAGAAAGATGTTTAAATCACGAAGAGATATAAAGACAAAAAAAGATTTTAAAAATTAACTTGAATCGTAATCATGCTGATTGACTCAAATCTGTAAATTTTTTCTCATTTTAATTCAATTGAAGTATTTATTATCAAATTGGAGTAATAAAGTTTCGATTTTCCTCAAATTATTGTAAAAAGATTCAGATGGAATTGTAAAATTCCAGAATCGCATTTTCATTAAATAATTTAGAGAAAATTCTCTCTTTATTAAGAAATATCTCCAAATATCCTTACGATTTTTTTTATTTATCAAACATTTTATTATTGTTGGTATGTAATTCGAAAATTTGCGAGGACTTGTCTTTTTAAATATATAATTTTTAAGATATGATTCCATTCCTTGATCAATTTGAATTTTGGCATCATTTTCATCACAATTTGTAATCTCCATTACATGATTTACCAATCCTTTTCTGAATTTCAAGAATTTATTATTATAACTTCCTTTCTTAATAAAATCAATTAATTTTTCGGATACTGTATTATCAGAAACTTCTAGAGATTCTCTTGCTCCTGAATATATATTTAAAGTTTTAATCTTTCCATGAATAGCTGTAGTAATTGCAGGAAATAATTCTCCAAATCTATTATCATCAGTATTTTTTAAGGTCTCTTTAAAAAGCATTCCTAAAAACTCAGTTCTATGCATGTAATAAAAGGTGGGAAAGTAATGAGAAAATATATGCTCTATTCTTAACTTTATGTCATCATAAGTAATATTTAAATATGGAAATAAGTAGTAGTTATAGTTTTGCCACAAGAATTTTTGTTGGTTCTTTTTATTTTTTTTTATCATGAAATTTATGCTATAACCTGCCACGGCTGTAAAAGATTGGTTAGAATTTAGAAATTCAACAGATTTTTTAACTGAGTCTGGAAAAATGAAGTCATCATCAGCACAAATAACAGTATATTTTCTCTTTACAATATCCATTGTTCTGCTTATCTTATATGAAATTATTAAATCAGAGGGAAAATCGTTTACATAGGTAATATCCAAATTAGAAAAAGATTCTATCACAGATTCATTAATTTTCTTGAATTTTTCGAAACTTGAATCCGCAATAATGATTTTAAATTTAACTTTTTGAGAATTATAAAAACTTAAACACCTTTTTAGGTATGTAGGTCGATTATATGTAGGAATTATTAATGAAACAGTACTATTGTAATCTGACATTTGGTGTAATACTCCTGTTTAATGAGAATTAACTGTAGAAACTAAGTTTTTTGATCAATATTCATTTTAAATTTCAATTGAAATTAATTATAAGTTATTATTAAAAAAAAAAAAAGAAGAGTAAATTATTGTTTCCATATAGGATTTTTTAATTTCCATTCACTAGTTTGAGGATCTTGTTCAAAAAGATCCCGATTGTAAAATTTATCAACAATATCATAAAATTGCTTAGTAGAGTAACCTAGAAAATCACAGAATTCTTTTGCAGATCTTTGATCTAATTTATGATCTCGTTCTTTTACTAATTGTATAGCTTTTTCTCTTGTAAGTTTTCCTATTTTGATAAATCGACATGATGCGTCGGTTGCGGTAGCATGGCCAAATTTTGGATATTTCATCCAAGAATGAACGATATACGCTAATGAATCCACTTGATAAAAACTTTCAATATGATGCTCTCTATCCCATTCATTTGTAAGATCTCTAAACCCATACTTTTTTGCGATTGTATAATTTTTAATATCATTCCAACGCATAAAATAGCTTAAATAAATTGGTTCTAATTTTGCTTTTTGCATTTCTTCTTTTGAAGCAGCTTTTAATAAAGAAAGATCTTTTACAGTAATATTCTCATCCAATAATTCATCCCATTGAATATCGGAAGCAACACCATTTTCTATTTGATCAATCGCAGAATAAGTATCAACAGCATCTTCTCCCCCATATTCGAAACTAATATTTTCTCCATATACTAAAAAGGGAATATTAAATTTAATTGCCATATGGATGGGATAGGTATAAATTAAACGATCTATATGCCATGTGGGTTTTCCAAACTTTTCAAAAGTTTTCCGCATCAAATGCTTTTGAAGTTTTATATTAGGTTTTATGCTAATAATATCACAACCAAACGCTTCTGATATATTCTTGAAATTGTGTTGCCCTGCATTTGTCATTGGAAAGTTGTCTTCTACGGACACTAATAAGGGATTCATTTTCAGTAATTCTTTGAAAACATATACCTGAAAATGGCTATCCTTTCCACCGCTGACTGCGATCATACAATCATAGTCATCACCGTTAGTACCTCTATATTTATCACATAATTTCTTTAATTCTTCATAACGAGATTCCCAATCAATATTATTCTTTTCTTCTTCTCGAAGGCAAGGAAAACAAACACCTTCTTCGTCAAATCGAATACCAGGTCGAGTATCTGGCATAACACAACGCTTGCAGTATTTCATTTTTTTTATCACCAAATTAACAAGGATTATATAAATTATTTAAATATTTTATACGTTATTATACCATTAAGAGGGTTTTGCATCTCTTTTTTAAT
>JAUWMK010000304.1 GCA_030613185.1 Promethearchaeum sp. | reverse complement strand
AGATGAAAAAAATGATAAAAATTATAAAAGCAAAAATTTCGAAATCTGGAGATTTATACTACATTGCAATTCCTATCGATTTCATTAAGAGCGAAATTCTTTCACGTAAAGTGGAATATAATGTAGAAATTTCTCCTGTTGAAAAGAGGAGTGAGGAATAAAATGGTAGACAACCTTTCAAATTCTCCAATCGGTCTTGCAGAATCCATTAAAAATGCCTCAACTTCATTGAAAAAAGTAAACAAATCTATAGAATTGGTTCAAAAAGCACAAGCACCTCTAATGGACGTTTCTAAGATTTCTATAAATCAAAGTGAAGCAAAAATTCTTGTTGAATGTATTCAAATAGCGTTAAATACTTTTTCTTCAAAAAAGCACTTTGATTCTGAATCTATGCAAAATCTTCAATCCTTAATCGCAAAATTAGATAAAATTGGGAGTGCAGAATAAAAATGAACCGAATCTTTCGAGGCTTTATGCCATTAGTTCTTTTTATGAGTATTGCTTTTGCAGGTGCTATTTTTTTGAAAATTGCTGATGAACCCTTTTTAAAAGGGGTCTGGACTTTTATGGTTGTTATCTTCTTGCTGTTAGGATTTGCTATGTTCGTTATGAAAGGTGGAATTAAAGTTCTCCAGCGTGAAATTAATGATGCTGGAGGCAGAATCTCTTTTAACTAATTTTTTTTTTTAAAAAAATCGAGGCTAAAAAAAAATGATTAAAAAAATCTTAAAAAAAATTATGCATGATATAATCGCTCACGACTATAAGTTTATTAAAAACAACCAGAATCCTGTCGAAATGACACGTAAAATGTATAGAATTGCTAAACGTTATGATAAAATGCGAACGGTTTATTGTAAATTGACCAGCAAAACACTTTATGAGATAAACACAAAAAGAGCCTCTCAAGGAAAGCCTTTTATTCGTTTTTCAGATCGTTTAACCTTCAATAAGACTATCCGATTACTCAAAAGGCGAGACGGTCCATCTACAATAATCGGAACCCATAAAAATAGACAATGGGAAAAACAAGGAATGGATAGTATTTGGGAATTTAAAAATACTCCAATTAACCGAGTTTTAAACCACGCTAACTTTTTTTAAAAAAAAATTCGAGGCTAAATAAAAATGATGGAAATTAAAATAAATGAAACTCAAATGGAAAAGACACTCAAAAATGAGAGATTCTTTGACACTGCAATTCAATATCTCGATACGCTAAAAGTAATGGGGATTTTGAAAAAGATTATTCCAAAATCACAGGAAGGTTTTGCCTGGAATGCATGTTATTTTTCACATGATAAAAAACTGAAAATATTCGCATTTAAACCAAAAACAATTCAAATAGATACATTTGATAACGTTGTAAGAATTCAGTTTACCTTCAAAAGTCAATTTGGATTTTAATTTTTTCATATAAAAACAGGATTTTCCGAAACTTCAGTGTTTCAATCCTGCTCTCTGGGTTTGGTTGTGTGATCCCATCTTCCCCCGGATAAAAAACAACCACAAAAAAAAAGAAGGCTAAAACTAATGGATGGAAAAAATTTCAGCGAAGAAGTTAAAATGCTTAAAGGGACTCATAATTTGGGCGAAATTGAACGTAGATGGAAAAGTGTGAATAAACATTTGACCCCTGTGCAAAAAATCGCAATGTCAAAAATGGTCAAATTACAACTCGAAATTACATATGAGATGAATTGCACAATTCTTCTAAAATAGGTGGAAAAACAATGGTAAAATCAGAAAAAAAACGGATTTCCATTAATGTTAATGAAAAAGTTATTGAAGAATTAAGAGAAAGGAATTTCAATATATCTTCACTCTGTGATTCCTTATTAAGCAAAAAATTAAAGGTATATAAACAATTTGAGAAAGAACTCCTTCTTAAATAGGTGAAAAAAATGGCAAAAACAATGACAAAAACAGAAGTAAATCCATATACTCCAAGGATTTTAGATTTAAAAAATACTACTTTATTTTTTAAAAAAATTAAAATTAAGGAATGCAGATTTTGCTCTACTCCATTTAATCCACTTCCTTTAATGTATCATTACGAACATGATTCAGGTTTTATTGTTCCAGGTTTCTCAAAAAGGCAATGGTTATATTTGAGATGTCGAAAATGCGGGCATGATTGGTCATTAACTCATTTAGGTGTTTCACAAAAAGAAACAACGATTAATTTTGAACATTATAATGATCTCAACAAAGACAATTTCATTGGAACCGCATGGGATTATCAAATGCAAGTTAAACATGAACAAGATAAAATTTGGGAAATACAAGGCTTAATCACAACTCGGTTAATGGAACTTGCTCAACACGATCCTTACTGGGAAATTGACCTAATTCCCGAAGAAATGGAAAAAAGAATGCCTGAAATCGATTCTTTGAATAAAATTCTTGAAATTATCAAGAGAAAATAAGTTTTTAATTTGGCTCAACCCTGCTGGGTCCTTCATACCCTATCACAAAACAGCGTGCCTGGGCAGGGGGCACAAATCAAAAACCTCTCAGATACCAGGTTGGTAGTTGCCCTTGGGAATTCCCTAAAAACTACCCTAAAAAAATGGTGTTAATATGGAAAAAAATAGCATACTCGGTTTTATTGCATTCATTATTGAAAATGTTCTTATACTCAGTTTTCTTATCCCGGTTTTCATAATGCTTTCAATCATCGATGGAATTGAACAAATATTTAAAAAGTCAATGAAGAAAAAACCCAAAAAAAAGAATTTGATACCTGCTGAAAAGAACGGAGTGTGTTCTGATTAATGGTTATTGCTTCTTCTGGATCTACACAGATAATTTGTGATCGATGTTGTTTACCGATTTTTGGTGAATATATCATTCGTAAAAGACGGCGAAATGGGCATATTATAAATCAAATTCTATGTAAAGGATGCGATCAAAAACGTTTGAAGAAACGTCTTGAAATTGATGAACTTAATGACCCTGCTGAATATTTTTACACATAATTTTTTTTTAAAGAAAATAAAAAATCAAAGGAAATGGAAAAAATATGTTGGGAAAACAAAAAATGAGAAATATAACAATTGCATTACCCGAAATCTATGTGAAAAATCTTCATAAATTGCAAGATAAGGGCATTATTCCTTCACGTTCCGAAGGACTCAGGTATGCAATGAGGGAATTTCTAAAAAAAGAAGGCCTCAATGTAGCACTTCTCGGAGGTTTAAAGAGAAAATGCGAATAATCACAGTGAATGTGCCTGAAAGTTATTTAAAGGCAATAAAGCAATTAGTCGGAAACGATGGTTTATATCCAAGCCGATCTGAATTAATAAGAGTTGCAGTTCGAGAATTTTTAATTTCAGAACTTAAAGCAGCATCATCATTTGCGAAATTCGAAAAAACACAATATGATCTTAAATCACTAAATGCAAGCAAAGATCATGTATTTGTGCCAACGGAAAATGGAATTACCAAATATAACTTAATTCACAGGTGAATCAATTGAATAACAAGCAAGGTATGATAACGAAAAGAACTTCTATGGTTTCATTTCGATGTAAAAAGAATTTTTATAAGGATCTTCCAAAAGAAGGCCGCTCTGAATATCTAAATGCAGCAGTTGAAGCATATCAGAAAAATATTGAAGATGAAATCAATTATGATTTAAAAATATCTACTTTGCAGGAAGGGTTAATCAATTTTTTTATGTTATTTCAACAAAATGCTGGAAATCTTGATATTACAGATGAACAAGAAGAATATTTCATGAAATTACTGGAGGATCTCAAACGTGAGTAAAAAGAAATTAAAAGATTTAAAAGAAATTGATGTTTCGACCTGGAAGAAAAAACCCAAAAAAAAGGGTAAGAAAACTCAACGCAAAACTACTGAAAAAAAGGAAAAAAAGAAAATATTGCTTGAGATCACAGATCCAAGCGAATACGAAGCAGTTAAATTAGCAATTGCAAAGTGTATTAATCTTTTTAAAGCAACCAAATATGACACTCCTTCATCTCCAGTAAAAACTCATAAAGATAAATGGAAAGCAATTGCATTACGTGAAAAATGGATTGAAAAATAAAAAAATCAGGTGATTATTTGACATTAGACACATTCGTAAAAACTAAATATTCAGAACGCACAGGGATAAATACAAATTGTTATGCAGCAGTTTTAAATAAATTTAAACAAAGATACCCAAAAGGACTTTTTGAAGTAGTTATGCGTTTCCCTAATAAAGTTGGGATAAATCAGCGCGCAAGCATTCTAAGTCCAAGTCCTAAACTTATTTATGAATTCAAATATGCTCGAATTTCATTTAAATTATTTTCTCAAAAATTTGAAAAGGAAATATTTTCACAAAAAGCAGCAGTAAACAGATTAAAAATTTTACGAGATCTTTCTAAAACTCAAGAAATATTCTTAGTTTGCTGTGAAGTTAATGATCGTTTCTGTCATCGCTCTATTCTAAAGTATTTCATCGAAAATTTAGATAATTCTTTACTCAAATGGAGATGGAAAAAATAATATGGCAAAAAATGGATTGATTGGGACTGAATATAGAAGAAAAACCGACAATATTGGTCGAGTTTCATATATTTTAAGCCAATCTGCTCCTTTACTTCTTGATTTTAGCAAAAAAGAACATTCTTTAATTATTGCAAAATCTGGTTCTGGTAAGTCCTATTTAGCAGGAGTTATTGCTGAAGAGGCAATTCGCGCAATGCAAAATAATTATTCTATGCTCATGGTGGACCCTATGGGCGTTTTTCATACATTAAGAAAAAATGGAGAAATGGATCCTATTTATGCATGGAATCAACAAATGACACTTAATACTGTTGAGGCTAAAGGAATGAAAAACGTTGAAATTTGGATTCCTGAAGGCGATAAAGATGAATTTGATTCTGATATGTATGATCGCACTTTTTCATTAAAAGCAAATGAACTAACACCTGATATTTTATCACATACTTTTAATATCAAAGGTGTCGAACCCCAGGTAAGTCTTTTCAGAAAAGCAAGATCTCATCTAATAAAACAAAATCCAGATTTTGATTTAGGCGATTTGATTGAAATGATTTGGAATTCATATGACGAATGGCATTTCAAATCTCAAACAGTTGAGGCGTTATTCTGTAAAATTGATATTTTAAAAGAACTGGGAATAATTACCAGAGACGGGATTAAATTATCTGATATGGTTCAAGAAGGAAAGGTTGCAATTCTCGATGTTTCAATGAGCGATTCTTATGCTGCAAAAACAATTGTCAATTTTCTTGCAGAACGATTATTAAAAATTCGTAAAAAAATGAAACGAAAAATCGATTTAGCAAAAGAAAAATCTCGATTAATAAACAAACCTAATAATTATATTCCCCATGTGCTTTTCCTTCTTGATGAAGCGCATAAATTCCTTCCCCACAATAAAATTTTAAAAACATATATTAAAGAAGGAAGAAATTGCGGATGTATGCTTTCTGCAATATCTCAATCACCCGATTTAGATAGACATACTTATGCCAACATTATCCACCTCTTCATAGGGCAACTAACGTATAAAGACGATTTAGATGGGGTTATGAAAATGCTCCCAATCGAGCGAAAACCATCTCAGTTTAGAAAAGATATTAAAAGTCTCGATGTTGGGAATTTTTATTATTATAACCTGGACCAAAAACTCGAAAAAAGAATTCGAGTTAGACCCAGGAAAACCATGCATTCAGCACAAACAGAAATCGAGGATGAAAAACGATATTTCATTAAAGAATACAAATATCAAAAAA
>JAUWMK010000295.1 GCA_030613185.1 Promethearchaeum sp. | reverse complement strand
GGATTTGAATTTCTCTTTCAAATGTGGATTATTATTAATTCTAAGAAGGATTGCTTTCAGTATATTATTCTCTAGCGGGGGCATAAATATAGAAATTCAAAATTGTTTATTAAACACTCCATTTTTTTGAGTTAAAATAATATCTACAAAATGAATTTGCACCATTCAACCACATTTTATTGAAAATTGAATCTTTTTAAGGAAATAAAAATTATTTTCAAAAAAATAGCATGAAGACAATGCGTTTTTACGTAATTTAAAAGTTTTCATCAATTTGGAAAATTTTTTTTCACATTATAGTAAAAAATCGAAAATATTATTGGATATATTCCTTTATTCCAGATAGGAGTCGATATTAACATGGCGAAGAATACAATCCGTAAAAAAAAATCTGAAACTAATCGAGCTAGTAAAAAGAAGGCAGCCAAAATTAATAAAATAGCGATAAATGACAAGAAGAAATAATAATCGCTGTAATTTTTTCTTTTAAGTTGAATAATCCGTAATAATTTATGAGATAATTCTCATAACCATTTTTTCCTCTTAAATTAAACCCACAAGATCTTCTTTTCCGGATTATCATTTTGAGAATAACTATTTAGCAGACAAGAATGGCGGCTCTGAGGGGGAATCGAACCCCCAATCGTTTGAGGATAGACCGGATTTGAAGTCCGGCGTCAAAGACCACTCTGACCGCTCGGAGCCATATTAGTAAATACTAAATTTGTTAATTCGTATAATTCATAATTCCCAAAAAACTTGCTCTATTGGATATTCAAAAAAAAATTAAGATTCTTTCACACCTAATCCAAAAACTAGAGACATAGGTAAAGTAAAAGCTAGATGTATACTAATTTCTAATAAAACAAGTTGAATATTTCCAAAATCGAAGATAAATTGGTTTAATCCTATTATAATTGGCATCATTAAGAAAGGTCCAATTAAGGTAAATAATAAACTAAAAAAAAAGCCAATTAATAAGTCAATTTTCCAATTTTTAGGTTTTATAATTGTCATAAATATACCAAAGCTTAATCCATATAATATAGAGACAATAAAATGTCCAACATATCCCCATATTAATTCATCTCCAGTTCCAAAGATAGTATCGGTCATCCGAGCAATTTTTTGTAAAGGATTGACTACAGTTAGACTAGTAAAAATAAAATGAGCATTTGGGGCAGTAAAGAAAAATAAGAGAGATACTATACCTCCAACTAAACCTCCGATTACACCCCATAATATAGATTTGCAAACAGCCATTATTATCACGAAATTACAAAAAAAGAAATTTAAAAACCGAAAACTTGACGAAATTCATTATACGCTTTTGCAATCTTTGCAATCATGGTAGGATCATTCACATCCAGATAGTATCGAATATGTGCTGATAACCCATTAGAATCTTGAATCCATTGTATGAAGTCATTGATCTCTTGTTTTAATGCAGGATTTACTTCCGGTAATGTAACACGGGTGGCACCTGTCGCAGATCCTCCTGCAGAAATTTCATCATTAGAATATTTTCCTAATTGAACAGATGATTCCATATAAGATCCCGATTTTTTCATTTGATTTGCAGCCCTCACAACATCAACATATGCATTTCTTCCATTCGATTTTGGAGGAGCATATCCCAAAACGTAATATTTATCATTTTCTTCAGGTGAGGCTGCACCAATTAAAAAAGATTTTTTTTTATAATTAACCCCAGAAAAAAATTCCAACTCACTCTTGAGGCATGAATATTTTGTTTCCCGTAATTGGATAGATTGACCCTTATTTTGCCAAGAACTAATACATTGCTTAATATCAGATGGTTTTAGTTTCCAATTTTTGGTAATATAGACAATTTCCCCATCCGCTCGAGCTACTACTGCTTTTTTAATAATGCCTTTCTTGAAAACTTCAGATTTTAGAATTTTTTCAAATTTTATTTTCATTTTTTTTTTCACGTTTTAAAAACTCTCTTAATATTTAAATAATGCACAAGTTTGTCTATTTTTTTTAAAGATGTACTCAACTCTTTGGAAATAAATGTAATTTTTATGCTTCATTAAATATGAAAATAACTACTGAAAAAAAAAATGTAATCAATTTTTTTAAATATATTTCTTCTTTTTCCTATTCAGGAGCTATCCAATCATTGAGTGATTTAATATAATTATAAATTTTACACCATAAGATTTATTCATCTGTAGTATTCAAAAGATAATATCCTTCTTATAAATTGATTCTAAGAAAAAGAAATATTTTTATAAATTAAATATCACCTATATTTATGTTAAATGTAAAAAAATTTTTCGCAATTCTATTCATGGTGTTAACTTGCATCAGCTTATTTGGATTTATCACTCTTGCTTATTCTTATGGATTGACTGAAAGTAATTCCATTCAAACTCTCGAACTTGATAGTAGGATAAATTTTACTACTCCGACTGATGGATATTTATATCTTAGAACTGAAAATCGTTTTAGTATTGTTGGGGAAATATTTGAGTATAATTATACCTTATTTGATGAAGACGGATCAGTTCTTCACAATGCTTCTTTTGAAGAATATGATCCTGGACAAGAAGTTAATACCAGAAGGTTTGTTTATAAAATCAATTTCAAGGTAATAAAAGATACAGATTATGCTATTGAAGTATCCAGTAATAATGCCGATATTACTTCAGATTTACTATACATGAAAAATTCTTATCAAGAATTTGCTTTAAATTTAGCTTCAGTTCAAGCTAGTGATTTAGAGAATTCCTCTTTTATCTATATAGCATTTATAGCAAATATTTTTTTAGGAATCCCTTGGTTAATTATGATGATCTGTTTCTTCAAAATGGCAAAAAAATAGTTCCATATAAAATTAGCTATAAGAATATATAATCGATTGCAATATTACACCTTCAATTTTTTATTCTATCCCGACATACATTGATCGCAGTTCAAATAAATTAAGTAACAAAATTTTTGGATTTATTTAGAGTTTAAATCGAAATAGGGAAAATTTTTTCATTATCCAAAATTTTATTGTATGTTTTTTTATCATAACTTATATTAAAAGAAAAATCAAATAATATCTAATTAAAGAAATAATATCTTATTAAAGAAATAATAGTTATTGAGGAGAATTAAAAACTGTCACCTTTGATGGAAACTTACTCCGAATTGTCTGAAAAATTACGTGAATTAAAAGAAAAGGGTCAAATTGAATACGCGATTGATACTTGTGACGCTATTATCGCTCTAATTTCCAATAATAAAATGAAAATCAATTTATCTAGTTGGAAAGAAGAAAAAGCATCGTTAATCTTGAATCTAAAAATAGATTTAGATTTTTATAAGTCAAAATCGGCTGTTACTAAAGATATTAAGGAAAATATCGAAAAAAATATAAAACCAGATTGGAATGAATATCTTTCATTACTAATGAAAGCAAATATATTAGAATCAACAAATAAAAGGAAATCTAAGGAACTTCTGTATAAATGTCTGATTATTCTTAAACTAGATGAACAAGATTTTTTATCGAAATATCCTAATCGAAAATCTGATAAAGATTTTTTAGAGAAAAGATTGAGCAAATTGATGAAATTTTAAATATTATAAATGGTGATCTGACACTTTCTGAATATGAAATTAAACAAATAGATGAGATAAGGGACAATTTGGGTAAAAAAGTCTGACAATGGTGTGGATATTGTAAGCCAACTTGTCCACAAGAATTAAACATACCTCAAATCATAAATCTTAAAGTTATGAATGATTTATGGCCTCAAGAGAATTTTGTTGATCGCTCTAATTAAAAACAAAAAAAAAAGTTAAAAATAGGAGCAGTTCTTAGGTATTTAACAACAATGGTGAGAGAAACAGAAAAAATTGAAAATCTAGAAAAACTGAAACTTTTTTGTAAAGAATGGTTAAGGCATGGACTGGAAATAATCCCGAATTATTGATTGATTTTTATGCTTCTGATACTTATTATCAGGACCTTGCAAATCCACAAAGTATCAATGGGCGGGAACATCTATTTCATTACTTAAAGAAATAATTAGAGAGAAACCCAAGTTGGAAATGGGAGCTTATCGAATTTTTTCTCACAGAAAAAGGTTTTAATTTCAAGTGGAAAGCTACGATCCCGGTTGGAATCGAACAGATAATTGAATACGGGATGGATATTGTAGAATTAGGTCCTTCAAATAAAAGAAAAATAAAGAGAAATGAGGTCTATTTCGATCGAACCAAGATTATTGCTACCTTAGAAAATCAATCTTGAAATTTTCATTTTGTTTTTATTTTAATCTGAAGGGTCCCAATCACTGTGGAAATCTTCATTGATCGAATCGAGGAATTGTATATCATCAACAGAAATTGAAAAGTCAAATATGTCTGCATTTTCTCTGATGTGAGTTGGTTTAATTGATTTTGGAATGATAACGTTACCATGTTGAATATTCCAACGTAACATGAGTTGAGCTGCAGATTTATTATATTTTTCCATCATCTGTAAAAATTGGGTGCTTTTAATATCATTAATTTTATATCCATGGGTTAAAGGGGCATAAGATTCGAGGACAATACCTTTTTCTTGACAATATTTTAAAACATCTTTTTTATATAAGAAGGGATGGAATTCTATTTGATTTACCATGGGATTAATCGAAGCGACTTGAAAAAGTTCTTTTAAATAAGGTATATAAAAATTACTTACCCCAATGGCGCGGATTTTTTCTTTATTATAGAGTTCTTCTAAAGCATGCCAAGTTTCTACCCATTTGCCTTTTACTGGCCAATGGATAAGATATAAATCCATATAATCAACACCAAGATTGCTTAAACTTTTATTAAAAGCCTTTATTGTGTGTGAATATCCTTGATCAGAATTCCACACTTTAGAAGTAATAAAAACCTCATCCCGAGAGATTTTACTATTTCTTAATGCATTTCCCACTATTTTTTCATTATTATATAGAGTTGCCGTATCAATTAATCGATAACCTATTTTTAAAGCAAATTCAATGGCTTTTTGTCCTGGATTTCCAGTTAATAGATAAGTCCCTAATCCAAAAATTGGCATGTTTACAGAATTAGTTAAGGTTAGTGTTGAATTAATAGTAAGAGTCATAATTATTTTATAAGAGTGTTTAGATCTTAAAAAATTGACTATGAAAAATGAGGTTAAATTAAAATTATGAAAATAAATAGAAAAAAATTACTCTTTCGTGAATTTAACTTCTTGTTTTAAGAGTTTCTCTTTGATAGGATCCCAGAACATATCATTATATGCCCCAGAAGTGTGAATTTCAGACCATGTTGTTTTGAAATTATCTTGAGGGCATACTAACATACATGCACTGCAGTTAATACATTTCTCATCATCGATTTCTATCAATATTTTGGATTCCCATGCATCTGCCAATTCATTGAATTTGATTGCATCAGTAGGACAAATTTCTTCACATTTATGACAATCTCCAGGGCATTTATTCATATAATATTTCTTGAATTCCACTTCATCCTTTTGAATCTCGAAAGTTACTTTGGTCTCTCCTTCCCAGTATACTTTAGCATCTCTTTTAACGTGTGAACAATAAACGGTTTTAGATTCTAATTTAGGGAGGGAATGAAATTTGGATATATCCATATCTTCAATTTTTACTTTTTCTCCATCAAAAAGCAAATCAAGGGCATCAAATGGACAGAAATAGACACAAGTACCGCACATAACGCATAAATTTTCATCGATAGTATCAACTACGGCCGCATTAAGGTTTTTTGGTTTGGATTCGTATACAGCAGCAGCTGGTCCAAATAAAATTGCATCTCGTGGGCAAACAATTGAACACTGACCACACCCAACACATTTTAGGCGATCTAGCATTAATTCATACTTTTTTACTAAATATTTATGCTCTATTTTGATTTGTGACTCATCAACGACTTTAGATAGTTTTGGAAACGACATTTTTTTTTCAGCTTGTTAGTTTTCTTAGATATTTCAATAAATTCGATGTAATAATTAAGGAT
>JAUWMK010000303.1 GCA_030613185.1 Promethearchaeum sp. | reverse complement strand
AGAAAAAATATAAGATTTTATGACGGTACGCAAAAAATTTAACCAGATAAATAAGTACAATCTTTTTAATGAAAGATCACATTTTTGAAATAAACAGACTCAAAAAAAATTGAAGGAAGTTATTTTTGAACAGCCCCTAATAAAGCTTCCACCCATTTCTTTAACCGAATCGTGAAGAATTCGACATAAATTATTCATTTCTTGGGAAATATTATTTTTATTGGAAAAAGATGTTAGGTGTAATTCTACTGCAAATTTTAGGTGAGAATCGATCGTTCTCTTATGTGGATGAGTCTTTATCCAAATTTCAGGATATTTATCCTTAATTTCATATATTTTTTCCCCTAATTTCGATTCGGGTAAATTATGAAATATAAAACTGCATTCATGAAACTCTCCCTTTCCCGCAAAGTTTTTTTCTTTTAACTCAGGAATGATATGATCCGAAAATATTGCTTTCAATTCAGCAGGAACTCCGGGCATACAGATTATTTTTGACCGTTCATTCGTAAATTTACCATTAATATAAACCCCCGGTGCTGATCCCTCCCGATTGATAAGAGGTATGCTCCCTTTTGGGATTCTTGCCATTTTTTTTACGTTGGGATAATTTTTGACTAAATATTGCTCGATATTTGTAATTTCTTCAAATTTTTTTGGATATCTCTTTTTAAAAAGATGCTGAATCATCTTAAATGCATCATCATTTTCTTCCAGAAGACAAGGAGGATTTAATCCTAATGAAACACCCTCTAAAGTCATATCATCGTATGTGGGACCCAATCCTCCGGAAGTAAAGATATATTCTGGTTCCCTTCTAATAGATTCTTGAATTGCAGTTTTTATAATTTCAATATCATCTGAGATTGTTGTTATTCGGGAAATTTTGATTCCAAGGGGTAAAAGCTGTTCAATTATCCATTGACCATTCAAATCTCGGATTTTTCCGATTAATAGCTCATTTCCGATTAAAATGATCTCACATTCCATAAATAAATTAATGACGAATCATTTTTTAGATTAATGACGATTGAGATCGATGATTCAGGTACGGGTGATATTATTGGATCGGCTTTTATTTTATTTTGGCGAAGGGAAACAAATACTCTTGTAAAAAAAGAAGTCCCTTTAAAATTATATCAATCACCTGATTTCAATAAACTAACAAAGGAATATATTAAGGATCTTTTTATTGAGACTTTTAAAGAGATGAATATTCCAAAAACAGAAGATATTTACTTATGCACTGGAAATTGCTTTGATATTGCAAGAGTATTTCTTAAAGAAGAAGGATATAATTTCCATGATGCAAAAATTGAGGGATATTTACAAGATTTGGTTGAACAAACATATTTAGATCATATAATTGAAGAATTTAATGTCCCTTCTCACCGTGTTTCGTTAGAAAGTGGTGCTAAACGGTTTTTTTCACTGTTTCATTGGGTATATCAGGATTTTCCTCGCCGTAAAGCATTTGTTAAAAGCGGATTTCCAAAATGGAAAACAAAATGGGAAATTGAAGCTAAAAATAAATGGATGCTTGAAATGGTAAGTAACAAAGAAGAAAACCCATCATACAGAAGAAGAAATGGAAATCAAAGAAGATGGAATAATCTAAGATAAATGAAAATGAGTGAATATCAAAATCTAAACCCGATTTTCGCAAGTTCTGTGATGAGAATTTCCAAAAAAGATTTGAAATTGAAATTTTCTAATACCATAACATACAATTATTTAGATATTGAAAAAGACAATATCTGGAAAAACTATAAGGAATTTTTACAAAATCCTTCAAATTACAAATCCGAATTACAGCTTTATTGGAATAATTTGCAAACAATTCTGGATGGAGAAATTAACAAAATTAATGAAGAAGAAGTTTCTCTTAAAGTAATTCATTGTACAATTCAATTCCATGATAAAACTCACCCTTATGTTCAATGGATTGTTGAATTTGAAGGAAATTATGTTGATGGTCAAAATATTTATGAAAATTTTGTAGATGATGAAATCTTGTTATATCCGATTTATTCTTTGTATCTTTTCGAAAAACCATTAGCAGTAAAGAAAATAGATTCTTCCTTGAAGTATAAATTAGGAGAATCAAACAGAATAGTAGAATATTTCGGAGAACTTAATGATAAATTGGAAGGTTATGAAGCAATCATTTTCCAATGATCTTTTTTGATACCTTAAAAAACAATTTCTTCTTCTGCATTCTCTTGATCTTTGGAACTGTCTGATAAAGTAGGCAAATAAATTGAGAATCGGGCATATTCGTCTTCTTTTGAATCAAACTCTATAAAACCATTATGATCTTCTAAGATAACTTGACTAAATGACAGCCCTAAACCTAATCCTTTATTTTTTTCCAGTTCATCAAAGTAGTTTTCTTTAGATTTTTTGGTTGTAAAAAATGGCTCGAAAATGTGTTTTCTATCTACTTCAGGGATACCAATCCCATCATCATAAAATTCAGCTACTGCATAATCAATTTTATCTTTCCCTTTTCCAATTGACTTATTTTTAAAAGTAATTTCAATAAATTTCTTCTCTCTTGGTGTTTTCTTAGTTCCATATTTTTTATATAATGAGGAAAGAGAATTATCTAGAAGATTGACAAATACTTGTTGAATTTGATCATTTCTAATCAAGCATTTAGTTTGAACTGCTTCTGCATTAATTTTTACTTGAACTTGGTTTTTAACAAAAAGATGTTGCATAAAATTAACAACATTAAGGATTACTGTTTCAAGTTCTTTTTCTTGGTGTTTTTTTGAACTTGTTCTCGAAAAATCTTGGAGGCTTTTCGTTATATTCGAGATTCTTTTGCATTCATTTATGATCTCTTTAAGATTTTCATAATTCTCAGATGATGGTTGACAATTAATTTTACCTTCTTTATCTATTTCATCAATTATCAACGCTACCAAATTCTGAATTATCATAACTGGATTGTTTATTTCATGTGCGATTGAGCTAGACATCTTACCGAGTATGATATATTTTTCAGAGTCGATCATTTTACGAACGTAAACTTCATCTTTATTATTAGATCCCATGAATAATTATTCTAATCATTAGGTAATTTTAAAATTTGATGCATCTGCAAAGATAGATATGATAGATATGATAGACAGAATATAAAGGATAGAAAATAAGATAAAAAAGAAAGATTGACAGTAAATTTCTTCAAAGTCTTTCAATCACGCAGGCCATAGATACTCCACCGCCTCCACAGAGAGTAGCCAATCCTTTGGTTAGTTTTTTGTGAATTAATTCATATAATAATGTCACCATTATTCTTGCTCCAGTACAACCTACTGGATGACCTAATCCAATTCCGGATCCATGAACATTAGTTATGTCCCGATTTAGTCCGAGTTCTTTTTCAACTGCAAGGTATTGACTTGCAAAAGCTTCATTCAATTCTATACGCTCGAAGTCCTCCAATTTCATACCTGTTCGTTTAAGAAGGTCCTTTACAGCGGGAATAGGGCTTTCTCCCATATAATATGGTTCACATGCACCCATCCCCATTCCTGTTATTTTTGCCAAGGGTTTTAAACCAAGTTTATCTGCTTTTTCTGCAGACATAATAATCATAGCAGAAGCGCCATCATTTATTCCAGAACTATTTCCAGCGGTAACTGTACCTACTTTTGGAATAAAAGCCGGTCGTAGAGATGCTAATTTCTCCATTGTTAATCCCGGTCGAAAATGTTCATCTTTATCGAAAATAATTTCCTTTTTTCGAGTTTTTATATGAACAGGTATTATTTCGTCATTAAATAATCCTTCAACATTTGCACGTTCAGCTTCATTATGGGATTTTAAAGCTACAATATCCTGCTGCTCACGAGTGAATCCATGTTTCTGAGCCAGAAATTCTGCTGTGACACCCATAATATAAGGTTTACCGCGATAATAATCATCTTTAAAATCACCAGTTCCATCTTTTGGAAAAGGTACGAAATGACTTCCACCATGTAACCCGTGGATTAAACCATCTTTCAGAGTTAAATCCTTTAATCTTCCACCCCACCTTGTTTCTTCACTGACATATGGAACATTTGACATGGATTCAACACCCCCCGCTAACACAATATCCGAATATCCTGCTTGGATTTGCCACATTCCAGAAAGTACAGCTTCCATTCCACTTATACATACACGATTGAGCGTTACGGCAGGGACTGAATACGGTATTTCGGCCAACATGGAGCTAACTCGAGCAATATTTAACGAATCAATTGGTTCTAAGCAATTTCCAAACCTAACATCTTGGATGATTTTTGGATCGATTTTCGCTCTTTTTATTGCTTCTTTCATTGCTATCGCGCCTAAATGAGGGGCTTGCACAGATTTTAAGGAACCTCCGAAAGCACCAATAGGGGTACGGCATGCACTTACAATTACAACATCTTTTACCATTATTTTCTCACATTTATTTTTTAATTAGAAATTTTTATTGAATATTTGAATATAATGTTTTGCTAGTTGTAAAGAATAAAAACCTTTTTTTCACAATAAAAGAAAAAAATAGTGGTTATTAATCGATAACAATAGAACATATATAAGCAATAAGGGACTGAAATAAACAATGCCAGAGCCAAAAAAAAAAAGTAGAAAGAAAGCTAAAAAGAAAAGTTCTAAATTGAGTAGTTTTGGTGGTTTGGATAGTTTTATTGGTGGGAAACAAAAAAAAACTGCAAAAAAAACTAAACCGGCAAATTTAAAAAAAACTAAGCAAAAAATTTCATTAAAAGAAGAAGAAAAAGTAAAAACAAACATTGTAAGTAAAACAACAATAAAATCAGATATAAAATTTAAGGGATCTTTAACTCCATCAAAGAAAGTAAAAAAGAAATCAAAACCAATTGATAAAAAACATGAAATGGATCAAGGAAAATCAGAAAAGGTTGATCAGAAAAAAGGAAAAATTCTAGAGAAAATTTATTTTCAAAAAAATTCAGAACCGATAGGAGATGCCCGTTATCCATTACTTAAAAGAGAAAGCCGTGAACAACAAAAATCATGGCATTTACGATATCTAACTAAAGCAAATGAAATAATTCAAGATATGGAAAAGGGTATTCTATTAACCGTTGATTATGATGGTGGTTTTAATAAAGCATTTGCCAAATTTTTCGATCTTTCTGATAATTCTATCAAAATTTGGATTGATACTACAAAACACGAACCGTATTGCTATCATAAGGATGAAAAAGTAAGAATTGAAAAAGTACTTTCAGGATTTGGAGGATTAAATAGAATTGAAGAAGTTCAAAAATATGATCTATTGGAAGATAAATTAATTGATATTAGGAAAATTTATGGAAACACACCGACAGATATCGGAGGAACAAGAGGAATTAGAGAAGAATTAAATAAAGATAAGGATAAAGAAAGTCCGATTTTGAAAATTCCTGGCAGTGCATGGGAAGCAAGAATACGATACCATCACAGTTTTATTTATGATAGAAGTCTTATCCCGGGAATGTTATATAAAATTGAAAAAGGGAATATAATTCCAATAAAACCACAAGTTGATGAGGATATTGAATCAAAATTGCTTGCAGTATTTCAAGACGCCCCTACTGAGATGAAAGAAATGGCTAAACTTTACCAACCGATTTTTTCTTCTGCAACTCCATCACTATTACGAATGGCATATGATATCGAGGTAGAAGAATCACCTGATGGTGGTTTACCAAATCCAACATTAGCAAAACAGAAAGTGATTAGCATTTCCTTTGCAACCACTGATGGTTTGAAAAAGGTTTATTGTCT
>JAUWMK010000042.1 GCA_030613185.1 Promethearchaeum sp. | reverse complement strand
TAGATATTGATAAGTTTGGCGGATATTGGTTTGGGATATCTTCAAATCGCTGTTCTTATCGGTAAATGTAAATGAAAGGGTAAGAAAATTATCATACTGGAAAGTTTTATCCTTAACTCCTTTGGTTGTTTGATACAGATAGATCCACATTCCAGCAATGGTCATCATCAAATCGAAATAATAGGGAATATTGGAATTGTAACCGGGATGATAGGTGACGTGATGGGATAAAATAACATACAATTTTTTATCCACCACCAGATCGATAAGAGTTGGAACAATTTTATCGGACATATAGTTTAATGCCTTCATGTTGTCAAAATAATCCATGCAGTTTCCCATTTCGGACTTTAGAACGTTGGAAAACGAATCTATGATCAAAATATCTTGGGGATCTAAGGGATAAACGTCTTTTTGGAGCATTTTTATTGTTTCAAAGGTTTTAGTAAAATTATCAGAATTATTAACAAATATCCTGTCACAATCCCCGGATGAAAACTCATTCATGTAATTTCGTTTGGAAAACTTTTTCTCCGAGTCTATGATGAAATACTTTCTTTTGGATGATTTGATGTCGTGTTTAATGAATTCCTTTATGATGGTGGATTTTCCAGACATATTCGGTCCTGATAGATGGAGAAACCTATTTTTTGGCGAAAAATATCTGGTAATTAGGGAAAAAAAATCACATGTAATATCTTGTTTTTCTTTCATGGGGGTTAGATCGGATGCTTGGGTAAATTCCATTTTTCATATCCTTTGTTTTCTTTGTTAGTTAATATATTCGACCTCTGAAGCGCGGTATAATAAGGGTTTTTCTTTTTTTAACGCTGATGAACTAATGGATGGGGCGAATTTTCTATGGATTATCTTGTTTTTTTCATCTAATTCCATTTCTATTACCGATTCTTTTACTATTGCCATTTCTTTTTGCGGTTGTGATTGTGTTTGAAATTGGGTGATAGTTTCTAATAGTGCGGTTTTTTCCAGATCATCTTCTAAAATTTGATTTGCTACAGCGTGAGATTCTTTTTTAAGAAAAAATAGCGTGAATTGGGTTATGTTTTCCTCGATTTTCTGGAGAAATTCCACGTAATGTTTTTTGAATGTGGTTTTATCCAACTTTTTGGCTTCAAGGTCGTTAATATGCTGTTTCCAAATTTCTAAATCTTGATATATTATTTTTTGTATTTCTTTCCTTAATTTTTCGCTGTGTGGGAGCATAAAATATACTTACATTTGTTTTATTTAATACCGAATTCATTGTGCTTTTATATACTCTCCGCGAGATCATTTTTTGATTATTATGGATAAAAACAATGATGTAATTACAAACGTTGCCGATATTATAATTAAAGCTCTCGTAAAGTTTTACAAGTATGCGATTGATTATTGTGAAGAATGTGATTTTGAGAATACGAATATGGTTAAAACAAATGCTAAAAGTCAAGGTTTAATGGCCTACGAAATGCATTAACTTTTTTTAAGTTTTTTAGATCTTTTAGATCTTTTTTTATTTCTAACGCTATACTTAAATTGATATGAATTAATTGAAAGAAAGAAAAGTGAAAAAAAATGGGAACCGAAACAAAGGATTATATCAACGATTATGAAGCGGATGTGTATGATTTAGAAGAAACACGGGAAAATTTTGAAATTCTAATGGAACGAATTGAAAATATGAGTGATCTTTCTGCTTTTCGGAGATTATTATTTGATTTTGATGATTTTTTAACACCTGAACTAAGGAAAAGAGTTATTTCTAATGTGCTGGAAATTTTTGGTGAAGAGATCATTGAAATTTGGAATATTGAAATTTAGAAAACTGAAGATTCAATTAGATTTTTATACCTAAAACGAGATCAATGTAATTAAGGCAATTTAGGGGTTTTATTATTTTGTCTTTTTGGATGCTATCTCTACGTGAGGTAGCTTGATTTAACCCCTTATCATTAATGGATAGGAGGTACTCTTTTTACGCATTAGTTTGGTGCGTTGGCCCCTAAGTTGCCCCTTTCTTTGGTTTTTTTTTTTGTTTTTGAAGATTTAAAATATTTTTTCTCAAAAATAGACTTCTTATCGGATATTTAAAAGACATTCCAAAAACGGAATAAGTAATATAATTCGATTTTCGGTGTTTTCCTGCTTTTGAAAGATAATAAATTTGAAAAAAAGAGTGAAATGTTAAACTTTCTTCTAAATATTCTATTTTTCGGGATTTATTAAGACATTCCAAAAATGGAATGAGTTATATATTGCGTTTTTCGTTAGTATAATGTGGAAAACTTCAAATTACATATTTCTGATCTGATTCTTCTAAAAATAATTCTTGATCATGATAAGGACATTTTCTTTCAAAAATTATACTTGGAAATTAAAAAACAAGGAAATTTCCTAAAAAACCCAAAAGCATTGTCTAAAAAACTTCTAAGACTTAGGAATCTTGGATTGATTGAAACTTTTAGAACGAAATCCAGACCTGCATACTCCAAACATAAAATTGCAAAAAAAGGAATCGAGTTAATTGAAGATTTTAATAAAACATACCCAATTAAAGAAACAAGAGAAATTCCTCAAAAAACAATAATTGAATACAAAGGACTTAAGAAACTCAAATCCGATGAATTAGCGAATCTCACCCAATCGGTTGTTTATTACTTGCTGGAAGTATTAGGTAAAGAATACGAGCAAATATCCAAGGAAAAGAATTTAAAATTACAAAATATTGCAGAGAAAATCGTAGAAGAAGTAAGGGAATCCTAAAAAAAAAGAAAAAATAGTTTTAAGAATCTAATAAAAAAACATTATCAAAGCGATTCCAATGGATCACTAAGTTCTGCGGATTTAGTTGCGACCGCCTTCTTTTTCGATGATTTCTTCTTCTTAGTTATTTTTTTTACGGGGACTTTTTCTTCCTCTTCATCCAAAAGATATTCAACTTTTTCAGTATCGGAGATTCCCGCTTCGGTGATAAAAAATGATGCCACTTCAGGGGCTAAATCGGGAGCGTCAACAATAATGGCTGTGCGTTCAAGACTCGTATTAGCCGAGAAGCCTTTGGTTTTAAATTGAATCCTAAAATGGCATCCATGTGCTACAATATTACCGCCAATTGCATCATTTGCACTATAAGATCCCTTCATGAAAGTAGCAACTTGATTGGTGAGAAGCACTGCTACATTATGGGTTTCTGCAATTCTGGAAAGTTCATGGAGCATCTTGTTTAAAACCTGTTGACGCGATGCCAACATTCCGATTCCAACATATTCAGAACGCATTAGAGCCATAAGCGAATCAACCACTATAAGTCTGGCGTTTTTTTCGATTACGGCTTGATCGGCAGCGCGAATCATTTGGAACTGGTGATCAGTTGAATAAATCCTGGCATGATAGATATTAGCTAATGCTTTTTTGGGTTCCATTCCGAATCTTCGCGCGATTCTTTCTATTTTACTCTTGGAGAATGTGTTTTCCGTGTCAATATAAAGCACTGCTCCATCCAACCCACCTTCATCTATCGGCATTTGGCATGTGATTGCTAATGTATGGGCAAGATTGGTTTTTCCGCTTTTAAAGGAACCAAAAACTTCGGTTAGACGGCCCGTTGAAACGCCGCCATTAAGTATATCATCGAATCTTTCGCTTCCTGTTTTCAAAAAATCGTAATTTTCTTCAATTTCAGAAACCTGTTTGAACGAGGACATTCCCATGACATCTCGGGCGTCCCAAATGAGTTTCGTTGATGCTTTACCGCTGATTCCTTCTATATCTTCAAGGTCACGGGGAACACTCATGGATAATGACTTGATATCGGTGATACCGTTTTCCTGAAGTAGTTTTATTTGGCGCGGTTTGATGGATGAAAGTTCTGATAATTCCATACAAACATGATTGGATAGTTATTTATAAAAACACATTAAATAATTGAAAAATCTTGAATGCTCTTTTTTTTTATATTCGCGTGCAGGATAATTATTTCATGGCAACATCAGAAGAATTTTGTGATAATCTTAGGTTTTATTTTCAGTATTGGGAAAAGACAGGTAGTGATGAAATTGTTGGGTATTGCAGGAAAAATTTACTAAAACCTGTGAAACTGAGAAAAAAGGATGTTTATAAGTGTATTTCAGGTAAATTGGACAAAAGAAGTATATTATGAAATTACGGATTTTTAAGATTTTGTAAATTCACATATTTGCCCCAATTCAACTTTTGCCTCTAAATCATCAGGTGCTATTTCCAAAACTTTTTCAAAACATTCAACGGCTTTTTCAAATTTTTGTGTTTCTTTAAACAATAATCCCAGATTAAACCAATCTATTACGGAATTAGGCATACTTTCTAATGCTTTCTTATAACACGATATTGCCATGTCTATGTTTTTTTCATTAACATAAATTCCGCCTAAACCATTCCATGCAAGAACAGAATCGGGATTAAGCTCAATAACTTTATTAAAACAATCTTTAGCTTGTGGAAAATCTTTTTGTTCGATATAAATATTTCCTAAATGAGTCCAAGCGGGAAAAAAATCGCGGTTAAGCCCAATAACTACCCAAAAACATTTAATTGCTTCATCAAAATTATGTTGATAAGAATGAATTAGCCCCAGATTAAACCAAGCGTTATATTCACTACCTTCAATGGTTATTGACTTAGTAAAACAGCGTTTTGCTTCTTCATAATCTTTTAAATTCCCGTAAACTGCCCCTAATAAATCCCACACTTCATAAACATTCGTGTCAAACGCCAATATTTTTTCAAAACATTTAACGGCTTCTTCGAATTTATTTTGCTCATCGTATAGGATGCCGATATTAAGCAAGGCTGCTGGATGTTCTGGAAAAATTTTTAAAATCTCGTTAAAACTATTCAAAGCATCATCGTATTTCTGATTCTTTGCATAGGTCTTTCCCACTTTCAACCAATTTCTTATTAGTTCTTCTCCTTCTGATTTTATCATTTTGATTCGCTCTTATGTTTGTTATTTTATTTTCCTCTTAATTTCTATAAATATTCGTGCTTACAGGAACTTTCCTAAGATATTCTTTAGGTTTTTTATCATTCTCATAAAAATCGTCATCGGAATCTTGACCGGTTATTGCGTCTGCAATAGTTTGAAATCCCATATTCATCGCGTTTATTGTCATATATGTGTTGTTTTTCCCGCTTTCAATAAGTCCCTTATTTGAATTAAATCTCCTGCTTCTAAATCTTAATAAGATATATATTCCGATAACAAAAATACCCCAAACAGGATTTTTCTGGAAAATTAAGGCTAAAAGCAGTATTCCAATAATAAATGTAAGTTTAACCATTTTTTTTTTCAACCCCCTTTTTTAGTTCTCCGCAAAAATATCAACCATTTTTTTTTTTAGAAACCAATCTTTGATCCAAAGTCCATCCTTTGATTCTTCTTGGCTTTTATTTATGCACGAATTTGGAACCCAGATGCTTATTAGATCAGTTATATGGAAATTAACCGCTTTTGCGCGCTCTTCATTTACCGCTCCTGGAATAAGTTTGAAATCATCATTGGTTTTTAGTGAGTTATACCACTGTTCTGGATCGATATCAATCCTTTTTTGTTGAGTTTCATGAGTTTCTTGAGTTTTTTCATTTTTTTCATTCAGTTCTTCAGGATATTCGGGGATAGGAGAATCGGATAAATCTTGTATTTTTGATTTTCTAGGGTTATTGTTATTTTGAATTGTTTTTACCTTGTTAGAACCATTTGATTTTGAATTTTTACTATTATTACCTGTAGCATTAGCAATTTTTTCATGGTAAATATGATCCAACAGGTCGGTAAACAATACAGATTCGGGATATTTTAGCTGCTTTGCATACCCCGAAATCATGAATGCTATTATGTTGTTCTTATTCTCGACGGTTATGGATGTGGTATCTTCTCCGAACTTATGCACTGTAGACCACTTGGTGTTTTGCGTTCTAAAAATCCTAAGTATCGAGATCATTTCCAAAAGGTTAAGTTTGATATTTTTACCTTCCCCTTGTGATGGTTTTTCCCAACTTCCATCTTGCTTTTTTTTAAGAAATCGGAGATATAGGCATGGTTGGTTTATTTCGGCAGAATCAAGGAGCATACCCGTTTTCTGACCGAAGAAAGAATAGTTGTGTTTATCCATATAATTACATTATAGGAACATTTATAAAACCGAATAAAAAATTGCTTAATTATTCATCTGTGAACAATAATTTCTTATATATGAGAATAGACTCTTTGGGAATATGGATGAAAAAAAAGTTCGGATTGTTTATGATTGGGAACAAAGCATCGATGTAATTATTCCTGATACTAAATTACTTAAAAAAATTCTAAGTAAATTTTATGTATTTTTTATCAATGATAGTTATTCGGAATTTTTAATTGATCGGGATGAAATTGAATATTTTTTATCGGTTATTGTAAATCATAATCATCGGGAATTATTGAACGAAAATGAAAACGATCAAATAGATTCCCTTGATTTAGGATTAAAAACTATCGATGCCCGAATTGAATTTTCAATGAAAAGAGTTAGTAAAGCCAAAAAGAAGGAGATTATATTAGATACAATAATCATGTTTCAGATTTTTGAAAATCCAGAAGGAATTACAATTGAAGAATTAAGGCAATATTTAATTGGATTAATTGATTCACCAATTTCCGAAATTACTCAATTAATAAAAATTTTGTACCTTATAGGAGAGATATATGTGCCAAAATCAAGCAATAAAAGGTATAAATATACAGGAAAATTGCCCTCCGTTTCGCAAATAAAAAATAAGAATCCCAATTTATATTTCTCATTACATAAAATTCAAGCAGAAATTTAGATAAATTATGAAAAGTTATGAAAAAAAGAAAAAAATTTTACATATTCTTGGCTACTTCTCCAAAAAACCAGTCTACATACAAAAAAACTGATAAAAAAGTTGAAGCGATAACAATGACCGCTCCCATCAAATAAAAAGTGTGTTTTCTCATGATGCAGGATTTACATAATATATGCTTATAAAAACGAATTCTATTTTCCTTTTTACCCGAACATTTTGGAATAAACTTAGAAAATTCGACTGTTAAAAATAAATGTGTTATTAAAAATAATCCCAAGAAATAATCCACTATCATGGGAGTTAAACTAAAAAAACTAATAGAATCATCCTTCATCCCCCTTTCCGAAATCAAAGGAACCAAAGTTGCGGTAGATGGAATGAACATGCTCTTTCAAATCCTATATAATCCTTACCAGATGGCGCAAAAACTCCCCGATATTTTCTATATGGATTCAACACAGCGCGTAATTACCCACTTATACGGATGGCTTCAGAAAGTAAATCAATTTTATAAGGCAAATATCTTTCCCGTAGTTATCTTTGATGGAAAACCCGATCCCTACAAGCGACTTACAAACAAAGATTATGCCCGTGATTATTTGGCGGTTAAAAAAAAGTATGAAAACGCATTGGAAAAAGGAGACTATCTAAGCGCAAAAAATTTCGCCCTATCCAAATCATTCATGTTCATAAACTGTATCCATGAATCCAAACAATTACTCGAAAGTTGCGGTATTCCCGTGATTATGGCCCCATCGGAAGCAGAAGCACAATGCGTATCATTACAAAAAGAAGGGCTTGTCGATTACGTGGTTTCCAATGATTTTGATGTAATGTTATACGGATCCCCTAAAATTATCAGGAAGATTACGTTTCAGAGTCGAAAAAAGGTGGGGGGTAAGTGGATTTCATATAAACCCAATATTGAATTGATTAAGACCTATGAAAATCTGGATCGTTTGGGGATAAGTCTTAACCAATTAATTGACCTAAGTATTTTGGTCGGAAACGATTATTATCCCGGAGTAAAAAAAATAGGTCCGATGAAAGCTTTGGAATCGATTAGGTATTTCAAAAATCTGGAAAGAATAATGAAAAAACACCCCCACCTGTTTAATAATATCTTGCTACCAAAAATCCATAGAATTCGTGAAATGTTTGTAAACCCTGAAATTATCAAAAAACCCAAAATAAAACCGCGCCCCCTAAATCTAGATGGCCTACGAAAACTTTTACTTAACGATCACAGGCTTAATTCCGAAAGGGTGGAAAAAAGATTGGCTACTTTAGAAAAAAAATACAAAAAAATGGCTAAAAATTGGGATGTTGAGACGGAAAAACTCGTTTATGACAGGGATCTAAAAACAAATAAATTCCTTCAAAGGCAATTGGATCGCGCTAAAAAGAAGATTCCCGATTCGTTCGTTCCTAAATTGGAGTTTACTTCGGCAATAAGTCTCAAAAAATCAAAATCAAAATCAAAATCAAAATCAAAACGAAAACCGAGAACCCAACAAAAAATATATCATAAAAAATTGATTTTGAAAACCAAAAAAACCGCATGAAAAAGATATTATACTTCGGCTATAATCGAGCCTATTTTTTCAATTCCAGATAGAGATTTTTCGAGAAATGGGATAACCGATTTATTTATATCTTTAAATTTAAACTCTTCCCAAATAATTGTCTTTTGCTCATGCTTATCATAAATTATAGATAAATTTTGGTGGCTGTTTTCATCATTTAACTCTATAAATTCATGTAGCCAATCATCATCTTGACTTGTAAAAGGCAGTAAATCTTTCATAATCCATACAATATCAACCTTTGGCACTTGATCTCCAACTAAATTATGGGCAATAACCATATTTTGGCAATATTCCACCATTGTTCTCGGGTTAAATAAATATGAAAACATCACCTCTTCTCCACCATCCTCTCTATATTTCTCATATAATCCTTGGACTCTAAAATCCAAGACCGAACATAAGGTTTCCATAAAATTTTTAATCTTTATTAGTAGTTCGGATTTTATTTCTTTTTCTCTTAGGGATGATGAATATTTTTCCCTGATATCGTTTAGAACCGATTTTGAATGATCGATTAACTTATTTGCTTTTTCTATTTTTGGATTTGACATGATTATAACACCATTTTTCTTTACATTCTCTGGAACAAAATTTATGCTCCTGGGGATCTTGACAAATATTTCTGTGAACTCTAAATCTTTTTTTAAGTGCTTTACTACAGAATTACCACCTGCTTATATTTCTATAATCATAGTGGATATAGTAATCTCATTAATCATCGGTTGGGGTGCAGGATGTGTGTTGATGTAAAATGCCAAGAAATCGTCACTCATATCACTCATACCATTCTTTTCTTCTGTTTTATTTAATAAAAAAAATTTTTGGAAAAAAAATAAAAATTAGTTTTCATCAACCCTTAATACCCAGAAAGGCTCGCACATTCTTGGATAAAGAGGATCTAATACAAACCCAATTCCCGGTGGAGAATACATACTTAAAACTTTCATCCAACTTTTCATCCAACTTTTAAACAATTCTTTTAATGTCATTTTTTTTTTTCATCCTTTTTTTTTATTCTACAATTTAAACCCTGAACAATTTTTGTTCCTCTTCTAACCAAGTCTTTTTATCTTCTTTCTCGAATTTTTTATCTGTTCTAATGTTTTTTCTGCTCATTTCATTATCCAAATCCAGAAAACCTTCTTCTATATTGATCTCTTCCAAATAGCCGATAATAATATTATTTTTATTATTTCTCAAATATCTTTCCATATTTTTATTTTGATCATGCTCGAACATCTTTTTGAATTTAGGATAAATAATAAAGAATGATCCGATTGAAAAAAGAAAAATCAGCATGTAAAAGAAAGAATTCATTCCATTATTGTTTACATACATTTCAAAAAATTTCATGATTAATACAATTGTTATAATAGAAAAAATTACCCAAAATAACATATTTAGAATGTATTTCATGGGTGATGGTTCGTATTTTTGATCTTGTTCTTTTGATTCGTTTTTAACACTCATTGATTATAATCTCCTTTGATTTGATTATTTATAAAATATTTTTCTAATTTGGGAAAACGGAATAATAGATCGGGAAATTCATCAATATCATTACCTGCAAGACAGAGATCCTTTAACTTACTTAAATTACAAAAACTTTTGGGAAAGTGGGTAAAACCACAGTGGTTTAGGTGAAGTTTTACCAAATTATTTAGGGCTCCCAGCGCATCTTCAATGACGGGATTAATTACTGCTCTTTCTAATGTGAGTTCTTCTAAATTACTAAGAAAAAAAATGGTGGGAAAAAGGTCTTCGATTTCAAAATTCTCTTGTATATCGAAAAAGGAGATGGTTAGCGATCTTAAATGGGTAAGTAATGCAAATTCTTCAGGAATGCTTCCGATTTTACAATTGCATATTTCTAAATTTTCGAGTTTCCTAAAATAACAAATCAGATCCATTTCTCCTACAATATTTAGCCATTTGAGTTTTAGATTAATTACATGTCCTCTTTCCGATTCGTACTCTACATCGCCATTCTCACTGATTTTTTCCATGGTGTTTAGTATATCCAATGCCATTTTTTCCCTACTGCTGATTATTGAATTTATTTCCATTTTTATTTTTCTCATTCTCATTCTTTTTTTTTTTTTTGAAATTAAAAAATTGGAATCATCGGTCTTGTAACCGGTGGTGGCACATGCTTTGCAACATTAATTAATTGTTTTTCATCAAACATCCTTAAAATACAGTTAAACACGAAAAATTCTTTGTCTTTATCATAATAACACGAATTTTCCATGTAAAACCAGCCCCATTTTAAAAACTCCCTGCACGAGATTGAATACAAGGCAGTTTTATATCTAAGCGAAAGTAATAAAGATGTATAAGCATGTGTGTCGGATTCCTCCCAATTTTTACTATAACACAAATAAAATTTACCCCAGTTGATAATTTGGTATTTTTCCGAGTCTTTTATCATTATTTTCATGGGAATTCACAATTTCATTTTTTGGGATTTTTGTCGGTATTTAAACCCATTCTAATTTTGGTTTTTTAGAATAGTTAATAGGAATAAGAAAACAATCATTATTTAAACCTTTGTGAAACACAAACATATAATTGGTCATTTTAAAAGAATCTTTAGTTCTTTATTTATATAGATTTGGTTCCTAAAATATAGTATATGGAAATTTATATTGAAAGTAAAAATTTTACGGGTGTTAATTATATTCGGTAGAAAAATGTCATTGGGTCGGTATTATGTTTTAAAAGCTATACGGGAATTATTCCTTGAAAACCCAAAATCTGATTATATTGAAAAGAAATTGGTTGTAGAGCAAATAAATTCTTATCCCGAAGACATAAAAAAGAATATATCTATGATCTGGACTCCTAACGGTTTGAATGATTTAATAATAATTTTAGAAAAATATGGTTTGATAGAATCTTATAATATTTATGAAAAGCCTCCAAGGAAAATGCTTAAACTCACTAAAATGGGTAAAAAATTTCTTAAAGATAATGACAGGTTATATAATTTCCACAAAATGAAAAAGGAAAAAAAAACTAACACTTTTTAGCCCTCTTCTTAATCCTTTCCAAATCCCTTTCCAGTCCTTCCAGTGTTTTATCATGTTCAATTAAAGATGATAAAAAAAGCGGCTCCAAAATAAACATTCTTGCCGAAAGTGAACCTGCATCGTTGTGCATTCTCGAATAAAGCATGATATTATCAAAATGTTTCCGATCTTCTTTTTTAAGACCTTCCCGAATCGGTTTTAAACTCCGAATTTCCATTTCAAGGGCGGTTCGATATGATGGTATTGTTCTTCCCATATTTTTGACTAAACAAGAACTAAATTTTAATCAAGTATGGTAAAGAATTTAGTAAAAATAATCTATTCCTTATTTATTTTTATGAAAAGAAGAATTTCAGTAGATAAAAATAAGAATTTTATATTTTCAAATTTTTCTTAATCTGGAACTTTAAATCTTTAAATAGTGAATTTTAATGGAAAGCTGAAATATTATTTTAAAAAATCATCGGTATAATCAATATCATTAATTTTTTCCGAACTCCACAATTCAGTTCATTGCCCATAGAAAAAGACAATTATTGTAAGCTAAATTCTGTTAGTAAAAAAATAAGATAAAAAAAAAATATAAATCATTTCTTTAAGAACTGAGATAAGAAAGATTAAAAAAGATACATTTTTTCAGTAGAATCTAAATTATCCCATGTTTGGGGTTCGTCTTTATACCAAGGATTAGTTGTTGGCCAATAAGTTTTCATATAAGTGAATACAGAAGATAAATCTATACCAATAGTATTGTGGAAGTGATCATTAAAAGTCCATTCTAAAAATCTATATTCAAACAATTGCCTATAACCAACACCTGAAAAAGGATATTCTATTGCTTTCGCATCATATGTTTCAGCTGTGTGAATTAAAACTTTTTGATCCCATGATTTTTCCTTAAGATCATTTATTAATTCTCCCGAATAACATGATGCAAAATGGAGGTAAATTTCATCAACATCAGCATCTTTTATTGAATCATAGATTTCTTCAGAAGTAACTTTGTGAGTATACCACCATTTATCATTAGTATCCCATCCAGCAAAAAAATACTTTCCAAAATCTACCTCTCCATGGCCTATGAATATTAAATTTATTTGATTCCCGCTTTTTGATCCAATTTCATCTAAGGCATCTTCAATATTCGATTCAGTAGCGGCAGAGTTCAATAACATGGTAATATGGGATGGATTATAACCTTGATGATTCACCAATAAATTATACCACCGATTTGCATGATAGACCGGACTGCTTAAATCATCCACATTTTCATAATCATTTATTGCAACTATCAAAGCAAAACTCTCTTCAACTGGTGGAATTTCTGGTACCCATGCATTTGCGGTTTGGGTGGTAAAATTCAGAATAAATATCCCCAAAACTACTGCTAAAACTAATTTCTTATTTTTTTTCTTCATTTTTCTTTTCACTTTTTTTTCTAGCACTTTCATTTTTTCTTTCTTTCGGTCATTTATGTGTGGTTTACCCTATAGTAACATCATTTTATCTACAAAAGTGCAATATAAATATGTTCCTAATAATATATAAAAGTTGGGGCGATGGGAAGTTAAGAATTAAAAAAAAAATTAATTTGAGAATAAAAATTCTATGATTACTCAATCTAACGGCTGATTTGTAGGGTTATCTTGCTGAATTCCGAGATTGAACCGTTTTGACTATCTATTGGTCATTTTTTCATGATATATTAAAAAAACTAAGATACAGAGGCAGTATGTGTTATAAATGTATGTAAACTGCCTACATTTTGCATGTAATTTACATACTTAACTATCTCATAGTAAACCTCAGACATCAACCAAGTATCGGTTATTTTTCAATCCGAATTTTCAAAAATAACGTGAGGAAATGGGGTAAAATTGAACGAAAAAATCATCCATGATGAAAATAATCATGACAGTCAGATTACGGTCTTTTAAGCCAGATTTTGATATATTGATTAGAAATATTGATTTGATATCATCCAAATTTCCATTTGGGGGGGACTGGTCGTTAGATCATTTTCACTATGCCTTAGTTAGAAATTACCATTTTCACGCCAAAAATCATTTTTACTATGCCATAGTGAACTTTCCTACGTAATAGACTATTATATCTCATCAATATAAGCCACACTAACCAATCCATCAACTTAACCATATCTTATCGAATTAGTAATCCGCCTCTATATATTAATCTCATAAAATCATAGCAAATGAAGGAACGTAGTTCCGTAGTGAAGTCTATACTTAAATCAGTTAATAATTATCAACCTATAAACCTAAAGTGAAAAAATAACCACGTTATTTCGGTTAGCGGTCATCTATTCCGTAGGAATAGAATAATTTTCATTGTGTTTTTTTTTTCAATTTTTTTCTAATGTCATATTTACTTTTAATTAATAATCCCAATTGGCTAGGCATAAAGAATTTAGTAAAAATAAAAAAAACTTTAAAGTTGGTTTTATGAATAAACCAATCGAAATGTTTTTAAGTATGAATTACTCTAATTCTTGATGATCACGATCATCTCAGCGTTGAATTAAACGAATGAAGCGGGAAAGACCGCAATATTTTTTTTATTAATCGACTTGAGTCCTTGCACAGAGTTAAAGTGATGTAACTTAAACATAAAAATGTAAAGGCATCAACCTACTCTATAAAGTTTTTAGGAGCGTGCATTGAATACTTCTTAGGAAATCAATGTACTTATTGACTCCATCATGAGGACTATGATTTGATTTGATACAATTTATTAAAAGTGAGATCGATGTAATTATTTAGAAATGCACGGGATCTTAAGCCGTTCGGTAATGAGATAATAGAATTTTAAAAAAATTTAAACAATTATCTTAGCATATAGGAATAAAAAGAGATACTCCGTTGATCACAAAAATCTACATATATCAGGACTAGATCATTACAATTCTAGTTTTGGAAGTGATGAAGAATAAATATATGGTTTTGGAGGATATCATTTCTACTTTTAGTAAGGGTGAATTACATTAATTTTTAAGATGAGAGTGTAATCTTATCTTGTTGTAATGTATAAATTGAAGTTTAAGACATGAAATTAGTATTCATGTGTCTCACTCATTTAAAGATAATGCAGCACAGCGTAGAATAAGAAAAAAGCAATAAAAAAGGAAGGTTACGAATGAACCAACTTTGTTTTACTCTGTGCGGTCTGGTTTTTTTCAGACCGACAGATAAAAATTAATAAATAGGTTCTAAAACAAGAACATTGGGTGCAAGTCGGGATTTTTGATTTATTAACCGAGCATGATCGTCAAAAACCATTACAATCCTCGAATCTTTGGCAAAATTATTGTAAGTATGCGCCTTATAATCTATGGATTTTTTTACAAACGCGTCCTCCTTTTCTGGAGTGGACAGTGCGACTTTCATTTCTTTTTTTGTTAGGCAATAATTTCTGGTGATGATTTTATTTTCATCGATTTTTAGAATCTTAGCAATTAACGGGACAGTTGTGCTGTGTCTGGTGGTGACTACAAATAAAGAATCGTAATCGGTGGATTTTATTAGATTGAAAATTTTCAGTGTTTTTTCCACGAATTCTTCTACCGAAATTTTAAGAAATAGGCTTTTTTTATCTTTTTCTCCATCGGTTTTAACCAAAGTATAATCGAAATCGAAAATAAAGGTGATAGGATTGGCGATAGTAAGATAATTGGTTTTGAGTTGGGCGTTTGAAATGGTCATTAATGGTTCTTCTTGCGGAGGATATATAAAAACGGAGTGAATGATGGTAAAATGGTTTAAGAAAAAAATTCGTTATTATAAGTAAAAAAAATGTAACTTTTCCATGGAATCCACTTTACGATCCCAAAACATTTCAGCAATTACAAGCGAATTTAAAAAAACTTATGATCTTTCTCAAAAATGCCCTGTTTGCAATAAAAAAATTAGGTTCGGTGTTGAACTCGGATTTTTGGAAAGTGTTAAACGATTCCCCTACCCCCATATTATTTTACACGGTAATCCAATTCATGCTCTTGTTGTTTATATTGATGCGGATTTTATGGTTAGGGGTATTGAAACGGCATGTAGTATTGAAATTCAGAGAGATAGCGATACTTTTTCGCAGATCGTAAAAAAGTGGAGTAATCCATTCTAAAAAAAAACAGAAAAAGGAGAAAAAGGAAGAAAAAATATTATGGCTACCCAAACTCAAAGTCGAAGGCATGCTGGAACCAGAAAATCCGTTAGATGTGACATGTGCTATTCCCAAGCCACCCGAAACCATTTTGTTGAAGCGGCAGGTGGAATTTTAAATGTATGCAACAAGTGTGATTTTATTTTAGACCTAAAAGATCGCATTGCGGAACTCGAAACCGAACTTGCACAATATAAAACGAATGCTATAGAGGGAAATTAGATGTATAGTCAAATGAGTATCGGTGAGTGTCCCGAATGCGGGGATGAACTCTATCTATTCCGAACCAAATCGCGTAAAAAGGTGGTTAAATGCGTAAATGATGATTGCCCGAAACAATTTGCTTATGGCGTTCCAAAAAGTGGAAAAATAGAAGTGACTGGGTTAAGATGTCCAAAAAGTAATCTACCTGTTCTTGCAATAATTCCCAATATCCGTTTAGCACAAGGTAAATACAAGCAGAACACCAAAGGGATATATTTCTGGACCAATAGCCCCTGTTTTACCTGTCGTGAGCAAAATAGTTGTGAAGTTAGAAAAGAAGCAAAAGAAGATTATGATTGATTATGAGTCACAACTATGATGGATCTCTTTCGGGGAATGACGATTCTTTTTTTTATCAATACACTCGTTTTTTGGATTATATTCGCGATAATCAAGACCTTAAACCTTTTAATTTTCGTAAAGTGGCGGCGGACTTGAGTTTATCGGAAGACCAGATTCTATTCTTTTTTCAACAATTAAAAACGTCTTTTAGAATATTCCTCGATTCACAAAAGAAATTGCAGGATAAAATAACGGATAAAATGAATTCCATCTATTTCCAATCACTAAAAAATGATGAATTTATCGAAATTTCAAAGTCAGATATGAATTCCTTTGCGGATTTCCATTATTTGTCATCGATCAAAGCCTGGAATATGAAAACCATTAAAAAACATCCAGATATAAAACACCTTTTTGAAAACTATCAGAGCCTTTTTGAAGAGATCGATAATAATAGGTGGGTTGCATCCGAGTCGGGGCGGTTTTTTTCTGATGAATGGAAGAATTTTGCTATGCTAAACCAGATTCCCGATGTGTTGGAGTTTAATAATTTGAAGTTGAAAATAATTCTCAGAAAATAAAATTGAATTCCTAATCTATCGCTTGTAGTTCCTTATATGTAATTTTATAATAATATAATCTCACGATAAAGAGAATTGAAAACTGTTTTCTTACAAATTTTAATTCTTAAAAAAGAAATATCGGACTTTAAATACATTTTAAGAACCTTATACTGTTAGAGGATAGTAAAAGATATTAAGAGAATAAATTATCAATTATTATAAGGCTCTAATTCTTTAAATTTTCCTTCTATTCATAGTAGATGAAAAAACAGTGATATTTATCAAAATCGAAATCCGAGTAATTTTGGCCACAAGTAAAGAAAGTGAAATTCTTACAGCCAAACCAAAGAAAAAAAAAGAAAATCTACACCCGAATTATCAATTATTAAGAGAATTGAGCAAACGAGGAATATTAGATGATCAATTGATTATTAAATTACAGTTTTTTTAATTATCATTTTATTTCCTTATTTTTTTTATTTTTATCAAAACTCCTATAGCATAATTTATGATTCATTGCCGTTTTCCAATCTTGTCTACAAGAATGACAATGGTTTTCTTTATAATTTCGGTTCTTATACTTTTTCCAAGATTTATAGCAATCCAAACAATATGGATGATAGAAATCGTAATCAATGGCTTTGGCACACCTAATACAATAACCTTTTTGAGGGGATTCGAGAGTATTTGGTTCGGTTTGTGGAACGATTTCAATTCTTTCCTTGATTATGTCTGCACCACCTGTTATTGATTCGATTTCTTTCATCGCATCACTATAAACATCTGCATCTTTTTCTAATGTAATTAAAACACCCATTTCACGATTATTTTCTTCTGAATATTGATGAAGATTCATGGAAGCAATGACCATTTTTTTTTCGTTATAATAGCATTTGGCGTGTAGATCTTTATGAAATCTCATTTCGATATTTTGGTAACTCTTTAAATTGTTGAATTGATCTTGGGGAATGTTTTTCTTTTTCCCATATACAAAATTAATTTCTACCCCTCTTTTATCCGCTTCTTCTAATCGTCGAAGAAAATTATCATGAATATTTGGATATGGAGTTATGATTCCAATCGTATGCTCTGCTTCGGCGATGATATCGGTAATACTCCCCGAAATAGATTTGGTTCTGAGAAATTTTGCCATTTAATTTTCACTTCTTTGAAATACAATTAAATTATTCTAAAGAAATGTTAAAAAATTTACCACTTCATATTTCGATCCCACTAACACTTAAAAATAAAGTGTTTACGTGCTTTATAATTTTTGCGAAATTTAGAATTGGAATTCACGTTCTTATAGTGAGAATTTCCCACTATGGTTTTAGTGAAAAACTCTCAATGGAATTTGATGAAAACTGAAAACTAAAAACCTAAAATTCACTAAATACTATTTAGTCAGAAATAACATAGCAATAAGGAAAAAAAATTTCAACCGGTTAATTTATTCCTTAAAATTTTATGCATAATAGCAATAAAAATCCTTTTTA
>JAUWMK010000409.1 GCA_030613185.1 Promethearchaeum sp. | reverse complement strand
ATTTAAATTTGAAGCAGGTTTGAACTTTCCTAACAATGGAGTAGATCTTGAAAGAGGACCAAAATCATCATGGGAGAAAGGAAATCCCAATTCATATGCAATTGCTACCATATGAAGTACCATATTGCTTGAACCACCTACCGCCAAACCCAATCTAATTCCATTTTCCAATGCTTTTTCGTTTAATATTTGTTTAATTGTAATTTTTCCCCTAACTAAATCTAATATGCGCGAACCAGTTTGTATGGCAATTTTATTTCGATCATCTGAAATAGCGGGAGTCATGGCACAATTCGGAAGTGAAAGTCCCATAGCTTCTACAATACTTGCCATAGTACAAGCAGTTCCCATCATGTTACATGCCCCAGGAGTACAGCAAGTTTCATTTTCAATCCTTTCTAATGTTAAATCATCAATTTTTCCCGCTTTCCACTCACCAATAGCTTCTTTTATATCCGAAGTAACTTTGGTTCCGATACCAGAAATCTCAGCGGGATCCATGACACCTCCTGTTAGAAAAATTGTGGGTAAATTACATCTAATGGCGCCCATAATCATTCCAGGAATTATCTTATCACAAGAACAGATGCACACTAATCCATCAAATCCATGCGATTGTACCGTGGCTTCTAAACTCATTGCAATAATGTCTCTTGATGGAAGAACATATTTACTATTGTTACCACTGTTTGCAATACCGTCACAGATGGCAATTGTATTAAATTCCATCGGTAAGCCCCCGGCTTCTAAAATTCCCGATTTCACAGATTTAGCTAATTCATGGAGATGAATATGACCCGGGTTTATATCATTAAAAGAATTTGCTATGGCAATATTAGGACGATTTAAATCTTCATTTGAAAATCCACATCCGTGATACAACGCCCTTTTATAGGTCATTAATGGGTCATTTTTTGACATTTTTATTTGGCTCCTAATTCTAAAGAAGGAAAATACTTAAAGCAAAGATTAATTGTGCTGGAAAATATAATAATCCATTGAGAATCGATTTGTACGGAATTGGTTTATAAAATTTATTTATTGCCAGTTCAATATCAGATAATATAAAAGAAATAGCTCCTACAAAAGTCAACCATGATACCCTAATTGACAAAGAAGCCATTATTGCCATTATACTAATATAAATTAGAATCGGGTTTTTCTTTTTTCCAAGTTTTTTGTGAAAAAAACAATAAAAAACAATTACCGACAAACAGAACAAAATTAAAGCGATAAGAATTTGAACGGAAATAATTCCAATTGATGAATCAATTACCGAAAAAGCAATAACATAGAAAATATGAGAGAAAGCAAATGAAACCAATCCATGAATGAAAAATTTTTCTCCGTCGAGAGCCAAAAATATATCTCCCGATAAACTGGTAATGAGTGCAATACTAACAAATATACCATACAATGGGAACATTTTGTCAACATTAGCCCAAATAGATAATCCAATGATGAAAATCATTATAAGGCTTTTTGAGATAACCGCTTTAAAAAATTTAAAGCGTAAATTTATCAGATGAGTGATAAAAGCAATTGCAATTAAACATATTATCCAGATTAGAATTTCCATAATTTTATCATTTTACTCCTAAATATCTACTATTATTCTATCTCGTTTTATTTATAAAAAAACTCATTTCTGCAAATTGAAACAAAAGAATTAAAAATTTTCATAACAAATTTCAAATGAATAAGATGACAATCCATTCAAATACTCTCAGAACGGGAGGACAAATAATTGTAGATTATTTAATTGCTGAGAATGTGCCATTTGTTTTTGGAATTCCAGGACACGGTTGTTTAGGATTAACCGATGCATTTTACACGCGAAAAGATAAAATAAAAGTAATTCAACCAAAACAAGAGATGGCGGGAGTTCACATGGCTGTCGGGTATTATAGAGTTACAGGAAAACCATTAGCCGTTTTTACAAGTATTGGCCCAGGAGCAATAAATACTGCAATCGGATTAGCAGATGCATATGTTGACTCAATGCCAGTGTTAGTAATAACGGGTGATACACATGTCCATATGCGCGGAGTTGGTGTCTTACAAGAAATTGAAAGAAAAAAGGATAGTAATTTACCTGATATTCTTAAACCGATTGTTAAAAGACAATTTGAAGTTTCAAATGTAAATCAATTACCCAAAATCATGCAAAGAGCGTTCAATATTATGCTGACCGGTAGAAAAGGCCCAGTTCATATTGATTTACCTATGGATGTCCAATGTGCTCAAACAGATCTTGCTTTATCATCCCCTCTTAAGAGAAAAACAATGGCGATACAACGGGGAGATCAAAATTTAATTAAAAATGCTGCAAAAATGCTCACCGAAGCATCAAGACCGTTAATTTGGATCGGTGGAGGTGTAGTATCCTCAAAAGCAGAAGATGAATTAATCAAGCTTGCCGAATTCATTGGTGCACCAGTATTATCTACAATGATGGCAAAAGACGCATTTCCTAATAATCATCCCTTATTTGGATGGGCTACTGGTTCAAAAGGGACTAAATGCGGCATTGAATTGAGTAAAAATGCAGATGTGGTTATTGCATTAGGAACTCGGTTTGCAGACGAATCTACGTGTTCATATAAAAAGGGAATTGCATGGAATTTTGGAACTGATGAAAAAGACACACGATTAATACATATAGACATAGATCCTCACGAAATTGGAAAAAATTACCCTGTCGATATTGGTATAATCGGTGATGCAAAATCAGTTCTTATCGATTTATTATCCGAACTAAATCAAAATTTTAAAAGAAAAGATTATCAAAATACAGATTATTTCAAGGAAATACAAACATTACGATCTAATTGGACTGAATTTTTGGAGAAATGGGCAGATCCAAGCAAAGAACCTGTTATGATTTCATGTGTTCTCAAAGAAGTTCGCTCCTTCTTAAATAATGATGCAATAATAGTTACCAGCTCGGGAAACGTACAAGCACAAATGATTCAAGAAATTGAATTTTATGAACCTAATACATGTATTACAGCAGGAGGTTTTTCTACAATGGGATATACGCTTCCTGCAACAATTGGGGCAAAACTTGGAAAACCAAACAAACAAGTCATTGGATTGGTAGGAGATGGTGATTTCATGATGACAATGCAAGAATTACACACTGCAAAACAACTGGGTCTAAATATTGTTATCGTAATTTTAAATAACTCTGGATGGTTTGCAATAACCGACCTACAAAGAGCAGTTTTTGGAAAACAACGTGGGTATGCCACAGAATTTAGGGACACCGAAGGAAAAGTATATACTCCAAACTTCGCCGATATTGCAAAAGGGTTTGGGTGCTGGAGTAAACGTATCTCAAAGAATCACGAAATCCAAGATGCTTTAAAAGAAGCTTTTAATCAATCAGGTCCAGCTATTATTGAAATTATTGTAAATAGAAATCCTGAATATTCTGGATCTCCTGCTTGGGGATGGTGGGATGTTCCGATTCCAGCATATCTCGAAGAGAGAAGGAAGAAATACGAACAAGAAATTATTGATGAAGATGTAAGGTGAGATTTAAAATAAGTTGTGTTATGTAATATAAAAAAAAGATATTGGTTATTTTTTTACAGAAACCAA
>JAUWMK010000441.1 GCA_030613185.1 Promethearchaeum sp. | reverse complement strand
AAGGATCTCCGGGAATGCGCGAAATGTCATTACCCGCTGCAATTTTAGTAGGAATGGGATTAGGGAATTCTGTAGCAATGGTCACCGATGGAAGATATAGCGGTGCAAGCAGGGGGCCTTGTATTGGTCATGTTTGTCCAGAAGCATATGATTGTGGACCTATTGCACTTGTAGAGAACGGGGATATTATTGAAATTGATATTCCTAATAGAATATTAAATTTATTAGTTGATGGAAAAATTCTTGAAGAAAGAAAATCAAAGTGGAAGCGCCCAAAATTAAAATATAACCGTGGAATTTTGAGTTTATATCCAAACTTAGTTTCAAGTGCCAAATTTGGTGCCGTATTAAGATTAAAAAGTGAAGAAAATAAAGATAATGAAGAAAATTAAGGCTTATCTTTAATATCCTTAACTTTGATTTCTCTAAAATCATTTCTTAAAGATCGAATAATTGCCAGAGAAATTTGCAATATATAACGCGCTTCTACTGGATTCACTTCTGGTTGTCTATCTTCTCGAATTGCTTCAATAAATTCTCGAGAACAATTTACAAATGAATTTGCCCAATCAGTATTAACATCTAGATCTGAATGCCATTTTCCTTCTTTATCAATCCAATGAATTCCGGCTTTTCCAGGAGCAGAATTATCACAAGTTTCATATAAACTTCCAGTACATCCAGGAATATATATAGCACCATAATCTCCAAATATTGTTAAATACTCATCACAACCATAATATTTAGAATGCATTGGAAAGAATTTATGCATGCTTACACTCCAAGTAGCAAAACGGGATTTATCTTTAAAAGTATAAATTATATTAGCCGGGAGATCCCAATCAAGAACTTTCATAACCTTTGTTTTACCTTGCCAAGCAATGACAGATTTTACAGGTTCGTCAAAAAAATGTGAAATAATGCTATGTTTGTGGTATCCATCATCAAAAATTGTTGGTAATCTGTAGTTTTCTTTTTCTGTAATCCTCCATTGCCAAGTTTTTAAAGATACTGGCCATGATGAGAGGGATTTTTCGGCACTGAGCATTTGATAGTCTATTTTTACAGGTTTTCCGATTATATTTTGATCAATAAGTTCTTTTGCTTTCATGTAGGGTTCATAAAATCGGAAATTTTCAAAAATTCGAAATTTTAACCCTGTTTCTTTTGCAGTTTCTATCATTTTATCCATATCTGAAAGTGTTAAAGCAGGTATTTTCTGAAGTGAAACATGTTTTCCAGCCTTCAATGCTTTAATTGTGTGTTCAGTGTGCAGATGATGTGGTGTTAAGATCTCAACAGCATCAATTTTAGAATTTTTTAAGAATTCATCTATGTTCGTGTATGTATTTTCAACATTATATTCATCTGCGACTTCTTTGAGTCTCTTTTTATTTTTATCACAAATTGCAACGATTTCAGCATTCAATTTATTCTCGGGCTTGTAAGCTTGTAAATGTAATGTGCTTATTCTGCCTAAACCTAAGATCCCTACTCGAATTTTATCACCCATATTGATCGACTTCGACTACGTAAGTCTTGAATTTTTCTATATAAAAATTTTAATATAACTTAATCGCAGTAAAATTATGGAAATTACTGCTGAAAAAAATTTAAAACGCAAAGTTCCCCTTAAGACCTCCATAGGGTTCGCCGTTGGGGAAATTTCTGATATGATAGCTTATCAAGGATTTAGTTTTTTGATATTTACGTTCTATTTCTCACTGGTAAAATTACCAACCGAGACCATTTCATTAGTATTTATTCTTTGGTCAATTTTTAATGCATTAAATGATCCTATCCTAGGATCTCTCTCAGATAGAACAAAAACTAAGAAATTTGGAGGTGGGCGACGAAGACCATGGATAGTTGCAATGTTGATTCCCCTGCCAGCAGTAATGTTTTTTTTATTTACTCCTCCACTAGGAAATCAGACATTAAGTGCAATTTACTTCTTGTTTATAATATGCCTCTTCGATACATTTTACACAGCATATTCTCTTAACCACACAAGTTTATATCCAGAAATGTTTGTAACAGACAAAGCACGTGAAGAAGTCGGGGCTACCCGAAGAATTTTAATGGTTATAGGTCTTATTATTGCTTTCGTTCTACCTGGTATTATAATTAATGATTTGACATTTAAACACGAAGATCCCATAACTTTCACTCAATATAAAATAACTGGAATAATTTTCGGTGTTTTGATATTGATTACTATGTTAATTCATATAAAATTTGGAATTAAAGAACCTAGTTTAGCTGATCTTGAAAAGAAAGAAACTCTAAGTTTTTGGGATTCAATAAAACTAACCTTAAAAAATAAGAAATTTATTGTTTTTATACTTGCCTCCACTATGAATTGGTATGTTTTTGGACTATTGCCAATGATTATTCCACTTTACGCAACCTATGTGCTTAATATTGGCCAAGATTCGATTTGGATAAGTGTTCTTTTATTAATCTCATTTTTATCATCTATCCCTGGTGTTCTAATATGGAAAAAAGTTGATAGTGAAGTTGGAAGTAAGAAAACATTTATCTTTGCAACAATATTTTGGATTATTTCATTTATTCCTTTTATTTTTA
>JAUWMK010000036.1 GCA_030613185.1 Promethearchaeum sp. | reverse complement strand
TGCAATGGATGTTTATGTTAATGGGTCGTATGCTTACATAGCGGATGGTGTAGATGGTTTAGAGATGATTGATATTTCCGATCCAACAAACCCGGTAAAAGTAGATTATTTCTCTGATGGAGGATATGCAAGGGGGATCTTTGTAGTTGGGAACTATACTTACATTGCAGATAGTGGTGATGGTTTAGAGATACTTCATGTTGTTGAAGCTTCTGATAAAGTAATAACAATTATAAACCCTGATAGTTCATCCTTATGGATTAGTAATAGTTCTCATAACATCACTTGGGAAACAATCGGATATATCCCCCAAATTAAAATTGAGTTATATAGAAATGAGCGCTTCGAAAGATTTATCACATTTAGAACTCCAAACAGTGATTCTTATTTTTGGACTATTCCTTCAGATCTAAAGAGATCCGAAAATTATCAAATAAAAATCACCAATTCTTTCGATTCTTCCGTATATGATTACAGTGTACATTTTGAAATTTCTAATGGGTTTATGATAACAGGTTATAATCCATTTTTACTCTTGAGTGCCATAATTGGAATTTCAGTTATTATGTTGCTTAGAAAACGAAGAAATGGTTAATTTTTTTAATTTTTAAATCATTATCTATGTAATTCATTTTAAAGTCTTTCTTTCACCACTTTTAAGGTTGTTTATTCACCTCTTTTTAGCCAAATTACTCTAAACAATCAATTTAAAGCGGATATCATTTAATATATAACTTTACTAAAGATTCGTTCAATTCTAAGGCTTTATTCCATACAATTAACTCCACCCAATTCGCGGTTTTATAGGGTGATAAAGTCAACAGGTAGATACAGCATTGGAAGATAAAGGAGGCTGCTTTTGAAAAACAACTCTGCTTTTAGGGCTGTGTCAAAATTAATTACTCTTCTCTTTGATAGGAGAGAGTAGTAAAGATTAAATCATTTGGATGGGATGAATCAATTAAAATGTTGAAAGATTTCAATCCAATTATCTGGAAACTGCGTAAAAAATGAATTACATAGTTAATGTTAAATAATTTCATAATTTTTTTGGTTTTTTCTTCAAAAATTTCTACAGAAGCTCCTTAAATTCACTCCCTATCAAAATTCAAAATGTTATTATGGTAAAAAAGATTGGTAAACTCAAATATTATCCGATGATTTGGAGTGAGTCCTCTCTAACAATGGAGAAAAATGAGAGTAATTCCGATGATGGATGAAAATTGAAAAAAAATTCAGTAGTATTCTTTCAATATTAAAGAACTAACACGGTATAAATTGACAAAACTATGAGCGATAATCCCGAAGAAGTTAGAATTGGGGTTTTCCCTTGCTCATGCGGTGTTAACATTGCTGGTGTTCTTGATATGGATGAATTGGTAAGGTTTAGTAAAACTTTACCGAATGTAGTAATAGCTGATAAGAATATATCCCTTTGAACCACATCAGGTGCAGATTTCCTTAAAAAATATATTAAAGATAACGACCTGAATCGCGTGGTAATTGCGGCTTGAACTCCAAAAACCCATGAACCAGTCTTTCAAGCAGTATTAACTGACTGTGGAATGGATCCTAGCTATTTGGAGTTCGTCAATATCAGAGAACATGTTTCCTTTGTACATATGAAAGAACAACCGAAAGCCTTAGATATGGCAAAAGAGCTAATTCGAGCAGGTGTTGCGAGAGCAGCTAAACTCGAAATGGTACCCGAGAGAGTTGTCCCGGTAACAGATTCTGTATTAGTCATCGGTGGAGGAGTAGGAGGTTTACAAGCAGCTCTGGATTTAGCAAATCAAGGTCATAAAGTATTCCTTGTGGAGCAAAATCCAACAATTGGCGGTAAAATGTCAATGCTTGACCGAACATTCCCAACAGATGATTGTAGTATTTGAATCTTGGGTCCTGTCATGCTAGAAACTCAACGGAATGAAAATATCGAGTTATTTACACTATCCGAAGTAACAAAAATAAGTGGTTATGTTGGAAACTTCGAAATTGAGATTTTACAAAAAGCCCGATATACAAAAAATGATTGTAATGGATGTGGAGCATGTTTTGACGTGTGTCCTGCAATTGTCCCAAGTGAATTCGACCAGGGACTTGGACCACGCAGAGCAATCTACTATTCATTCGCTCAAGCAGTTCCGATGGTTGCTCAAATTGACATGGACCATTGTATCCTTTGCGGAAATTGTGCCAATGTCTGTGAACTTAAAGCGGTTGATTATGAACAAAAAGATACTAAATTCTCAGTCAAAGTAGGAGGTATTATCATTGCTACAGGTTGGGATGAATACGAACCTGAATACGGCTATTTGGGATACGGTCAATATGAAAACGTAATAACCCAATTAACCTTAGAACGGATGATTGCACCTAACGGTCCTGTTGTTGGACATCTAGTCCGACCATCCGATGCAAAAACACCAAAAAACATTCTATTCGTGCAATGCGTCGGGTCAAGGGATATCAATAGAAACGAATATTGCTCAAGTGGTGTGTGTTGTATGATTAGCATTAAAAATTCTAAATTAGTTAAATCACACGACCCATCGCTTGGAGTAATGGTTGCTTATATTGATATTCGCGCAGCAGGCAAAGGTTATGAAGAATATTACACCGCCTCACGCCGAGAAGGTGTAAAATATATTCGTTCTAAAGTAGGTCGTATCAGAGAAGACCCGAAAACTAAGAGTCTAAAAGTAGTACTTGAAGACACCCTTAGCCCGGATAAAACAATCAAAGAATATGATTTTGACATGGTTGTTCTATCGGCGGCTATGATGCCTTCTCGAACATTTGATAAACTTAATAAGACTCTTAATATTTCAAAACATCCCAGCGGATTCCTTAAAGAGTTCCACCAGAGATTAAACACTGTTGATACAGACGTCCCAGGAATTTCGTTAGCAGGCGCATGCCATGCACCTAAAGCGATATCCGAAACAATTATGCAAGCCAAAGGCGCAGCATCATCTATTGTAAAACTTCTTTCGAACGGTGAATATCGGATTAAACTTATCCGAGCTATTTCCGATCCGAACAAGTGTGCAAGATGTGGTATGTGTGCCGAAGCTTGTCCATATGGCGCAATTAGAATTACACAAGAAAAAGGCGCAATTGTAGACGATATTTTATGCAGGGGTTGTGGACTATGCGTTGCTGTCTGCCCGAGCGAAGCAATTACATTAAGATATTATCGAGATGTACAATACTTCGAACTGATAGACGGTATATTGGAAGACGCGTTATATATTGAAGAAACATAATTCAAAGGCGATAAACATGACAGATAAAAATTTTGAACCACGAATTATTGCTTTCCTGTGTTGGAAATGAGGGTACGGTGCCTGTGATATGGCCGGCACTATTCGAGCCCAATATCCTACAAGTATTCGACCAGTTCGGGTTGTCTGCACTGCCAGAATATCTTCAGATATGGTAATGCGTGCTTTTAATAAGGGTGCTGATGGAATAATCATCGGGGGCTGACACGTCGGCGAGTGCGATTACGTTCACGGTAATTTGTATGCCAGAAATCTTGTATTTTATATCCAAGACATTCTGGAAACAATGGTAGGAAAAGAAGAACGGGAGCGCATTCAAATGATGTTTTTCAGCGCGGCTGAAGGTGAACGGTTCAGGCAATTAACAACGAAAATGGATCAAACAATAAGAAAGCTTGGACCTTCAAGAATCCGATTGTATCAGCAAGATGCAGCAGTTAAAGCGGCAGCGAAAGCAGCGGCGAAAGCAGCAAAAGCAAAGGAAAAACCCGTAACAGGAAAATGATATGAGAAATACAGTATATGGAACAAATGAATTCGAGCTACAAACTTTGAGCGAGAAGGATGAGTCCTGCGAGGATGAGAAACCATATATTAGAAATTAGAGTTAAACGGAATTAAGAAATATAAATTTTAATTTTTTTCTTTGTTTTAATTTTTAGAGAGTGATTGTAATTTTAAGTGAACTATAATGAAATCCATAGATGAAACCATAAAATTTTTTTATCAAAAACATAATTCATGAACCAATGGGGAAAGAAGAAAAAATTCGGAAAAAAGGTGATGTTTTACTTGCTAAGGCCGAACATTATATGGATAATCATGATTTTAAGAGATCTGCAGATAATTTTCTGAAAGCAGGTGATTTATTCTTTGAATTAGAAGAATGGAAAATATCCGAGCAGTGTTATAGATTTACGAGTAAAAATTTTTCCAGAATTGGTGGGGAGCGAAATTACCATCGAGCAGCAAATGTTCAAAGAAAGGCAGCAAACAGTTGTCTTCTTCTAAATGATTTTTCAAAGGCACGTGATTATTTTGATGTGACAGCAAAATCAATATTAAAATCGGAAATGAAGACTAAAGAAGAATTCGCAACGGAAAATATATGTTTTGCATTTATGTGTCATTTTATTTTAGGTGAACAGGAGGAAGCAATTAATTCAATAAAACGATTTAGAAATCTATTTGAATCGGATATTTACAGTGAGCATATTTTAATGAAACTTGTTCATAATCTTTCAAATACTGTTTTGAATAGAAATGAACAATATATAAAAAAAATCATCAAGAACATCCAACCTGAAAAATATAGTATTGCTGAAAGCAAATTAATTCAACATGCATTTTTAGTAACCTATGCATCCCTAAAAACAGATTTTTTATTAAACCTCGATGAAAAGGAATTTGAACGTGATACAATTATTGAATTACCCACTCAATTAGATACTAGTAGAATAAAAGAAATCGAGAAACACAAGAGGTTTCCAAGCAATATTGAATCACTTTCAATCACAAACATTGAATTTAATCTCAGTGAGAATCTTATTTTAAAAGAAAAACTCAATATACCGACCGAAATAGAGTTTCATAAAAAAGATGTTCATGTTCTTCCGTTGAAATTCCGCACAAATTTCCCAGGTAAAGCACATATTGGTCCCATTAAACTGACACTTGAAATTAACAAGCATTTTAAATATTATGCAATATCAGACACAAAACAGCTTAAAATTACTTCTCCTGCTGCAATATTAGGGATTAATCTTATTCCACAAAAAACCCCTGTAATCAATCAGTCTTTTCCACTTCAAGTTGTTTTATCAAATAACAGTGATGGAGATGCAATGGAAATTGATATATTATTTGAATTTCCTGAGGAGAATATACGCATGATGCGTGGGACAATGGATAAAAAGATATATGCATTAAGCCCTAATGAAAACATCAAATGGCAAATACTGATCAAAGCATCCGATGTTGGGGAACTTCCAATCAAAACAACGGTATCTTTTAAGGATGGCGATGGAAATTCGCGAGGACCCTTTGAAGCGATATTTCCCTTGATGATTAATCTTTAATTTATTTAAGTTAGATAATTTTTTCCACTTTTTCAATCTTATATTCTTTTTCTGGTTTTTTAAGCAAATGAATATAAGCACAGAAAAGATACTTCAATTATGAGATTTAAATTTAAAAAACTGGGAATTAGCACGGGTGCTGTTAGGATTATCATTATGGATGATGATGATGCATTTGAATTGGGAGCAAAACCCGGAGATAGGGTAAAGATATACCACATTGATGAAGAGAAGAATAGCATAATTGAACCAGGGATTATTACAATTGTTGACATAGCAACGGGAGAAGAAATGCTTGAAAGGGGAGAGGTTGGACTATATGATGAAGTTGCAAAAAAATTGAATTTAAATACCAAAACAAAAAAAATTGAAATACAATTGTCATCCCGACCGAAATCATTTTTAGCAATTAAAGCGAAAGTTAAAGGAAAAAATCTAAATACAGCGCAAATTCAAGAGATTATTCATGATTGCACTCATGATAATTTATTAGCTATTGAAAAAGCAGCATTTATTGTGGGATTGGAGACAAATGGTGCCACGGATGAAGAAATTGTCGATCTAACCGAAGCTATGACACATTCAGGCGAAGTTTTCGATTTTGGACCGGAATGTTATGATAAACACAGCACAGGCGGGGTTCCGGGGAATAAAGTGACTTTAATTATAGTTCCAATTGTAGCAGCTGCAGGATTGCTCATCCCTAAAACATCAACTCGTGCAATTACAAGCCCATCGGGAACAGCCGATAGTTTTGAAGTATTAGCACCTGTTAGTTTTCCTAAAGAAGAAGTATTGAAATTACTTAAAAAAGAAAGAGCAGGAATTCTTTGGGGGGGAGAATTGGACTTAGCTCCAGCCGATAATGCCCTAATAAGGGTTGAAAAACCATTAACATTAGATCCTTTACCATTAATGATAGCAAGCATATTGTGTAAGAAAAAAGCTCTTGGTGTTCGAAAATTAGTTTTAGATATTCCTTGTGGAAAAGGTACAAAATTTTCAGGAATTGAAGATGGTCGAAAATTTGCGATCAAATTTAAGGAAATTGCATCAAGAGTTGGTGTTGATTGTATTTGTTTGCTCACTAATGCGTCCCAACCAGTAGGACATGCAGTCGGACCAGCATTAGAAGCACAAGAAGCTTTAAAATTATTAATTGATCCTTCTATAGGACCCTCTAGCCTCCGAAACAAATCTTGTGAATTAGCAGGGATCTTATTGGAAATGGGAGGAAAAGCACAGGAGGGTCAAGGTAAAGACCTAGCTTTAGAAATTTTGAATTCTGGAAAAGCCTATAAAGCAATGAAAAGAATAATTAAAGCCCAAGGAGGAAATCCAGACATTAAACCGGAGGAAATAAAGATAGGTCCCTTCGTTGAAGAAATGAAATCCAATGGTGACGGTTTTATTACAGCTGTTAGGAACGAATATGTTAATAGAATTGCAAAAATTGCAGGTTGTCCCGGAGTAAAGGAAGCAGGAATTGTAATTGAACGAAAGATAGGTCAAAAAGTCAAAAAAGGAGAAATTATCTTTAAAATTTATTCCTATAATAAAAAGAGACTAAAAGAAGCCGTGGAATTTTATAATAATCATACACCACAAGTGCTTGGTGGGATGACGCTCGAGAAAATCTAGAAAAAACGCCAAAAATACATGATTCTATATTGAATCATCACCTAATTTTTTTGTGTTTAGAGTTTGGAAAAATTGTAGGAAAATTGTTCCTAAAATTTATTCTTAAACCTGAGGATGAGGTAATTATCATGAATTTAGTTCCAAAATATGTATTTTTCACAAAAGGAGTCGGTTCCGATAAAAAAGAACTACAATCTTTTGAATCTGCCCTTTTAGATGCAGGGATTTCACATCTAAATATCGTTCAAGTATCTTCAATAATGCCCCCAAAATGTAAAGAAATTTCAAAAGGAGAGGGTCAAAAACTGTTAAAGCCAGGTCAAATTACTTTTGCAGTCTTAGCCCGTAATTGTTCAAGAGAAAAAGATAAAATAATCTCTGCATCAATAGGTGTAGCAAAGCCAAAAGATGAAAATCATTATGGATTTCTAAGTGAACATCATAGTTTCGGCCAAAATGAAGAAATTGCGGGTGATTTCGCAGAAGATTTAGCTGCAAGTATGCTGGCCAGCACTCTTGGAATAGAATTTGATATTGATGCTGATTATGATGAAAAGCGAGAAATATTTCATATGAGTGATAAAATTGTTGAAACAAAATCAACAACATCAACAAGTACAGTTGAAAAGGATGGTATTTTTACAACCGTATTGGCTGCTGCAGTATTTATTTTAGAATAATTTCTCATTTTTCAGAATTAAATTTATAAGAATGAGGTTTGTTGAATGAAAAAAAAAGATTATCTACAAGAGAAAGTAAAAAATTATAATCCAAATGAAATTGAAACTGTGGAAAATGCATTAAACGCGCTAAAATTTTGCTCATTTCAAGGTCGAAATTTAGGTAAAGCTCTGGAAATTTTAACGGAAATGGTCGGTGTTCCAAAATGTTTTAAAGTATTATCATTATCGGGCGCGATGGTTCCTGCAGGAATGGAGGAAATTATATGTCAAGGCATTGAAAACAAAGTTTTTGATGCAATAGTTACAACGGGAGCCAATATTATTCATTCAATAGTAAATAGTTATGATCCAACGAATCAGGCCCATTATATTGGCTCTAATAACGTCGATGATAAAGAATTATACAATTTAAGCATTAATCGGATATATGATACTTTTCTTCCTGAAAATCATTATAAAAATGCAGAAAATCATCTTTTGAAACAAATTTCATCAGAATTTTCTAAAAATAAACAACATATCATTTATCCTTCAAAATTATTTAATATTATAGGAAAAAATATGAAGAAAACAAGCTTCTTGCGAGCAGCTGCAGATCGAAATATCCCAATTTTCTGTGGTGCAACTTCTGATTCTGAATTAGGTATAAATCTATTAAAATATAGAAAACTTAATGATATCAACATTATATTAGATGAAATCGGTGATATAGACAATTTCGCTGAAAAAATAGAGCAACATGATAAATATGGAATAGTTATCATTGGGGGTGGCGTTCCTCGAAATTGGTCTCAACAAATTTTTCCTTATCTTGAACAAATAAAGAATAGAAGAAACAGCGGATATAACTATGCTGTTAGAATTCATACAGCAACCGCGTTAGACGGGGGATTATCAGGTTGTACAATTTCCGAAAGCGTCTCATGGGGCAAGTATTCAAAGGAAAGTGATAGTAAAAGTGTTAGTGTATGGGTGGATAGCACTATTGGATTTCCCCTTCTAATGACGGCATTATTTCAGAGAATGCGTAGTAAAGATTAGTTGTTTTGAGAATTCTGAATTTCAAAGAGCTCGAGAATTTCTTGGGTAGTTGTTATTTGGTATATATCCTTATCATCTCTAATCCTTTGATAGACTGGGAATCTTAATGAATATCCCCTAGGATCCTCTAAACTTGCTCCCACATCTGATTTATTCGATATTGTAAGTTCATCTCCCATAACTTCAATAATTATTTTAGGTTGAAACCAAACATCGGGAATATCTGAACATATAACATTTTGAGGAGGCTTTTTGAGTTCTAATTTCTTTAATCGATCTGTAAATTGCTCCAAATCATCATCAGAAAATCCTGATCCAACTCGAGTAAAAAATTCAAACTTATCTATATCCACATTATAAACAGCACCATAAAATGGGCTCAATAATCCTTTTCTTCTCCCTTTACCCCAAGAACCCCCAATTATTACAATATCTATCGTGTCAACCATTTTACCTCCTTCTAATCCTTTCAATTTTATCCAAAGAAAACCACGACTTCCTGATTTATAGACGGAATCTGACCCAATCGCTTTATTCATAATACCTTCAGCGCCTTTTTTTCTTGCTTCCTTAAAATATTCAACCATTTCTTGAGTATTGTGAATTAATTTTTTATTGGAATATTGAATTATTTCCGATGGAGTAATTATATTTTCTAAACGTTCTCTTCTATTAATTAATGGTAAATCCAGAAGAGTCTCATTATTTTCAAATAACAAATCGAAACAATACAAACAAACTGGAACTTCTTTTTTCATCTTTTCAATATCATATTTTCTTCTTCTTGTGCTGACAACTTGAAATGGAAGCATTTTCTCAAAAAATGGATCCATGGCTACAATCTCACCTTCAAATACTGCATCTTCTGATTTGACTTGATTAATTACACTTTCAACCACGTCTGGATATTGGTGGGTAATATCTTTAAGGGCTCTTGAAAAGAGAACAATTTTTTTCCCTTTTTTATGAATTTGAACCCGTTCACCATCATATTTATATTCGGCAATAAAATCGCTACCTCCGAGTTTCTTCTGAATTTCAGTATATTGAATTCTTGATGCTAACATCATCCGGATTGGGATTCCAACTTGAATTGTAATGGATCTTATTTCTTCTAATCCTTCATTCATTAATTTTTCTGCAATATATCCCAAATCAGGATGAATATTATATGCATGTTCGATAATTGAACGATTATCTTTAGATCCGGTTATGCTTAATGCTAGTGAATCTAAAATAGTCTTATCTGCAATGCCCATTCTTAGATCGGATAATATGATTTTTACAATATATTTTGCACTTTGAGGAGAACTTAATCGGAAAATGCCTGTTAGTAAATTTATTTTCTGATCTTGGCTACCATCACCTTTAAACTTCGATAGTTTTTCTAACTCACTATATAGATGACTAACTTCCAGTATTTTTTTTGTTTTCTTTTCCTTCACAAATGTATCTAAGGAATATGTTTGTTTTTTTCCCTCTCTTTTCTTAAGAATTGATTCTAATGCTTCCCCTACATCACCTTTCTTATTTATTAGATTTTTCACATTGGAATTTGAAATGCCTGTAAATTTTGTTATTGCTTGAATCACCATTTTTTCCGCAATACCAAAAGTAGGAAAATTATCAATTTCGGAAACAAGTCTACCTTGTGTCAAATAAATAATTTTTCGAAAATCAGCCCGATTCTCTTCCTTAATACATTCTGAAAATAATTCTGCAAGAATATCTATCATTTCCAGTCTCTTTTTAGTAGATTCAAGCCTTTCATAATAGGAAATAATTTTATTAAAATTCATTGTTTACACTTTTGATTAAAAATAAGAAAAATAAAAATATTTTGAAAAAACGGATTAAATTAGGTCTGAAATTTGATTTTCAACAGCTTCCTTTTTCTCAGATGGAACTTCAGAAAACGAATCTGGAGTAAATTTAATTTTATGATTTTCGACTGAAAATAAGCAAATATTACCTTCCATTTGTTCTACTTTTATAGAACCGTCATCTTTTGATGAAATCAATAAATCTTTAAATTGTTCCATTAACAAAACGATTACTCTTCCAATTAATACTTTATCAGAATCATCTAAAGTGTGTTTTGGCTCAGATTCTGGTTTAGACTCTACAGTTTTTGATAATTCACCTTTTAAAACATTGACATCAATTTCAGGAGTATCTAATTTTGGATGTTCTGGTTCTGGTTTCGATTCTTCAAGTTTAGAATCAATTGGTGTGGGGATAACTTGTTTAATTACCGGTTTGTTTTCTTGAACAGGGGCTGGTTTACTTTCTTGTAATGGAACTTTTTTTTCTCCACCTTTTCCAACAATGTATACCATATTTCCAATCGGTTCGAAATTTTTGGTTAATAATAACATCAATTTCTCATTATTTTGGGTTGATTCAGGTTCTCTGCCAACTTTTCGATCATCAATCTCAATAATTGCATTCAAATCACGACCGATTATAGCATTTCCTGCTTGATATCCATGTCCTTTGATGGATTGAGCTTGTCGTAGAGCGGTTCGTCTTGGTACCAAACCCCTTCCTTTTCCGTGCCATAGCCATACTTTTTGGTTTTCTTCATCTAAGACAATAATACTTTTATCGGGAGTCAAATGATCTTTGCTAAATTCGATGGATTCAACAATTCCGCCTTCAACAACATCGAACATAATATAAAATGATTTTCCTATGTGAATATTTCTCAACTCTATTATTTTAATATTAATTTTTTAATAAATAACAAAAAAATAATTACTTATTTTTGGTTATATTATGTTATTTAATCATTCTTTTCCTAAAAACAGATATTATTGGAAATAGAGGAAATGGAAATGAAAAAATAAATTTAAGATTATAATAAGGTGTAGAAGAAAAGAGAGAAAAAAAGAGATATTGTTCTGGTGTGTGGTCAGAACAATGGGTGTGTGTGTGTTTGTAAAAAAAAGAATAATGTGTGTGTTAATTAGAAACATGATTTTAACCTATATAAAAAGGAAGACACAGATAGTTTATTAGAAAGAAAGGAAGTATCATAATAATGGTATCAAATAGTTCAAAATCTGCAATAATTAATCGAACCTTGGAGATGTTTTCTAAATGTGTAATATTGTGCAATTTACCATTGAAAAATTCAGAGATAAATGATATTCAATCATTCTTGCAACACGAATATAAAATAATACCTGAAAACGAACGAATTGGAAAAGGAAGTGTGTATATTGCAATAAATGTTGCTGCAGGATTTTTAAAAATTCTAAAAGATAGTAAAAATTTTGATGGTTTAAAATTCTCAATTCAGATTTTTAATTATGGTAAGGAAAAAAATGATATTAATTTAAAGAATTTTGCAATTGCTTTTTTAGCTGAAACAGTATCAAATTCTGAAAAATTGTTAGTTAAAATGCTAAATCAAGCAAAATTATGGGCAAATGATTCTGAATGGGAAATTAGAGAGATGAGCGGTTATATTATTAGAAAAAGCTTGAAAAATTTTCCTGAAAAAACACTTCAAACTTTAAAAAAATGGCTTCTTAACGAAAAAAACCCAAATATCAAACGTCTTATTGTAGAAAGCCTCAGACCACTCTCTGATGTAAAGTGGCTTAGAAATCCAGAAAAAAATGATGAAATTCTGGACATTTTGAATATAATAAGAGCAGATCCTTCAGAATACGTACGTAAATCTGTGGGCAATAATCTTAAAGATCTATCAAAATATATGCCGGTTAAGATCCTTAAGTTTACAAAAAAATGGATTAAGGATGCAAATATAATAGTAGATGATGAATTAGCATCGAGATCGAAAAAAGAATTAGGTGAACAACAATTTTATTTAATTTGGACAATTAAGCATGGATTACGATGGTTAAAAGAAAGAAATCCAGAATATTTTCCTCAAATCCAGGACATATTAGGGAAAAATTATATTTTATATTTTAATGAAAAAAGAAATAAAACTGCTAAACCAAAAAAAAATAAATAATTAAAAAACATATTTCTCGTGTTTGATAATTGATTCTAATTCGATTAAATTTTTATTCTCAAATTATTAGATATTAAATATGGATGGAATTGAAGCAAAAAAAGGGGATCTTAAATTTTTTAAAGAAAAAGCTACTACTGTCTTCAAAAAACATCCTGAAATTATAATAGTATATTTATATGGATCTACAGTTCAAAAAAAAACACATAAATTCAGTGATATTGATATAGGATTAGTTTTATCCCCCAATACAAAAACAGGTCCATTATATACTATCGAAATTCAAAACGAACTTGAAGAAATTCTTGGTTTAATTACTAATCGGTTAATTGATGTTAGAATACTAAATGGAACAAGCCCTAGTTTTTTAAATCAAGCAGTTCGTAAAGGAATTCAGATATATTGTGTAGATCAAGATTTCAAAGATGAGTTTGAACTATACGTTTTGCATACATATTTTGATTTTAAACCATTTTTGGAAATGTTTGAGAATAACTATCTAAAAATAAATTTGGGTGAGAAATTTGAATAGAAGTATGATAATTAAAAGATTTCAAATGATGGATAAGCTTTTAGAGACCTTGAATACCTATAAAAATTATCAAGAAGAAGAATTTCTCTCAAATATTACAATTCAATTAAGCACTGAAAGAGCTCTTGAAATTTGTATCAATATTTGTATCGATATCGGATCTCATATCCTTGTGTCAATTGGAAATAATAATTCTGAATCCTATAAAGATATTTTTGTAAATTTAGGGAAGGAACAGATAATCAGCATTCCGTTTGCAAAAAAAATGAGCAATATGGCAGGATTCAGAAATATTTTAGGGCATTTTTATATGGAAATTGATATACTAAAAGTATATAAATTGCTCCAAACCGATATAGATGATTTCATTAAATTCAAAAAAGAAATCTTGAGATTCTTAACCTCTTCTGAAAATCCTGAATAATTGTATTATATTTTGAAGAAAAAAGAAATAGAGCAGCTAAACAAAAATAATAATATAAGATCAAGGAATTTAGAATTTAATGGAAATCTATGATTTTTTCTGCATTGGAAATATTTCAATTGACTTCATTCGGACGCCTTCATCTGAGACTACATTTACAGGAGGTGCGATTTTAAATGCAGTTTGGGTTTTACATCAACTTGGATACAATGTTGGAGTATTAACTAAAACTTCTAAGGAAGATAAATTCAGAATAAAGGAATTCCCCCCATTTTTCAGTTCAGATAATATCAAATGGATAGAATCTAAAAATACTACGTCCATTCTTAATGATTATCAAACAATTGATAAAGAAAGGAGGATTTGCACCAATTTAGGTCAAGCAAATCCTTTTAATTTAAGTGAAATACCAAATTTTCAAGCTAAAGTGATAATGTATAATGGCTTAGTTACTGGTGAAATAAATGCAAAAATATTAAAATTTATTAGTAAAAAGGGTAAACTGGTGGTTGACGCTCAAGGACTCACCAGAAAGGTAATGCCTTCCAATAATATGAAACTTATCCTCTATGAAGATTTGAAAGATATTATGCCCTTTGTTCACTATTTTAAAGCGGATGCAGCGGAAGCTGAAATTTTAACTGGTATCTCAACCCTATCCCATGAAGGAAGAATTAGCGCAGCAAAAAAATTACAAAAAATGGGCGCAATTGAAGTGATTATCTCACACAACTCAGAATTATTAATTGTTTCTAATAATAATCAAATAACTGTCCCTTTCAGAAATCGAAATCTTGATGGAAGAACAGGTCGTGGGGATACTTGCACAGCTGCTTACGTTTCAGAATGTTTTCATAAGAATATGGAAGAAGCAGCACTATTTTCTGTTGCACTTACTTCTCTTAAAATTGAAACTCCTGGCCCCTTTAAACAGTCAAGGGTTGAAGTTGAAAAATTCATTAAGGATTTTTATTAGCATATTATTATAATAAAATATCCAATTCATGATGAGGATATTACATAATAATCGCGCTTTGATCAGTCATTTTAAGGAAAAAAGGCAAAATACCTAGTTAGATTTAATAATCACTACTTTATATAGTAACTTATATGATGAAAAACTGGTGAATAATATCACAAAAACTATTAGACCTAGTAAACATTTCAGAAACACTTGGTTGAGAAAATGGGATTGGGATATTAATGATTTAAGAAATGCACTGCATGAAAGCTATAAAAAAGAAAAAATTGGAATTAAAAAATATGAAGCGTATACCAGATATCGATCAAAACATAGAACAAAAAAGATCATTTATGTAGAATATGAAGATGAAAAATTCATCATTACAGGAACAGAAGGTGTTTAATTATGAAAAAAGATCAAGAAAATATAAAAATTATTTTAAAAGAATGCCCAACATGTGAAAAAGGCAAATTATTACCTGTGAATGATATCATTTCCGAGCTTTCAGGATATGTTTTTGTTGAGAAGGGTGAAAGATGCGATAGTTGCGGTGAAGAATTTCCCTACCAAGAAGAAACACAAAAAACAATTCAAGCAGCTCGAAAATTGGCTATCTGGCCAGAAACATTGAAGCTTCATAGGAAATTGTCTAAAAGTGGGCGAGGGATAATTTTTCGAATTCCTTCAGATATCGAGAAACAACTTAATCTCAATGGAAATGAAGATGTAGATGTTTCTTTACTTGGAAATAAAATTATTATAAAAATTAATTGAAAATCTAAAAATTTTTATTCAAATTTGGCTCATATAAGCTTTTTAATTGCTTTTTCTAATCCATCCAAACTCAATTGATACATTGGAAAGATGTCCATAATCATTTTTCGTGATTCTGATAACCATGGTCCCGGAACTTCTGGATTAAGCCAAACTGATTTAGGAAAATGTTCCTTAAATTTCTGTAACCAGACTATCCCAGGTGTATCATTTCGCTGATAATAATCAATGGCGCCGTATTTTGATGTTAATTCATAAAAAGCCATTGCAGCATCACCTACTATAAAAACCCTATATTCTTTATCATATTTTTTGAAAATCTCTGCAAGTGGAATCTTGTTTTTATTCCATAATTCCATACTTTCATATAAATTGTCATAAATACAATTGTGGAAATAATAATACTTGAATTTTTTAAAGTGATTAGACCTATTCGCGACAGAAAATAACTGTTCAACCATATATGTGAACGGGTCCATACTTCCACCTACGTCCATTAATAGCAGTAATTTTAAATTGTTCTTTTTCTGTTTTTCCCAGACAAATTCTATTTCTCCACCGAGTTTACATGTTTTTTGAATGGTTTCATCCAAATTTAATACATTAGGTGCACCGATTTTGCCTAATTTTCGTAATTTTCTAAGCGCAATTTGAATTTGCCTTGTATCTAGAACCCTGTCTGATCGATAATCCCTAAATTGCCTTTTTTGAGCAATTTGAATAGCAGAACGCATGCCTCCCAACCCTCCTACCCGAATTCCTCCTGGTTTTTTACCTCCCCAACCAAATGGGGATGTTCCTCGAGTTCCAATCCAATAATTTCCTCCGTTATGAGCTTCAGTTTGTTCCACCATACGTGCTTCGAATTGTTTCCTTAAATCTTCCCAATCATATTGTTCCAACATTTTCCTCTCTTCTTCAGTTAAACTGAACATGTCAAATATTGAATCAGATGGTTGGTCTAACCAATCAAAAATTTCATCCTTCAATTTTTCAGAAACGTAAGCATCATTAAAAAAGTTCATAAAAACTTGATCAAAAATATCGTAAAATTTTTCATCTTTTACAAGAAGACTCCTGGAAATATAATAGAATTCAATTGTATTTTGAATAAGATTTTTTGAAAATATCTCCATCAAAGACAAGAATTCTGTTATAGAAACAGGTATTTTAGAGTTTCTCAGTAAATAATAAAAATCTACAAACATTTTTTTTCCATCAATACAATTATTTTATATTTTTAATTTTAATTTTCTTTGACCGATTCGAATATATCTTTCTTATATTTCTTCAAATAATTAAGATCTACTTCTTTCTTGATCAATGTTCCTAAAAAGGGAATTTTTTGTTCAATATCCTTTTCAGTTAATCCTGCTTTAAGTAAAACTCCAATCCAATCAATCAATTCTGATGTGCTTGGTTTTTTTCTAAGCTGCTTAACTATTCTAAGTAGATAAAATTGTCGGATACAACTTTCAAGGATTTCCTCTTTAATTTTTGGAAAATGAACGTTAACAATATCTCTCATCAAATCTTTATCTGGAAAATTGATATAATGAAAAACACACCTTCTTAGAAAAGCATCCGGTAATTCTTTTTCATTATTACTTGTTATTATAACAATTGGCCTATGTATAGCCTTAATGGTTTTCTGTAATTCATTCACGTAAAATTCCATAATGTCAAGTTCTTGTAATAAATCGTTGGGAAATTCTGGATCCGCTTTATCTATTTCATCTATCAATAATACTACTTGTTCCTGAGATGAAAATGCTTGCCCTAATTTACCTAAAGTGATATAATCTTCAACATTATCAACATTTCTTTTTTTTGATCCGAATCTAGAATCATTTAAACGTTGAACAGTATCATATGTATAGCAGCCATCTATGGCTTTACTTGTTGATTTAACATTCCAAACCAATAACGGTTTTCCTAAGGCTTCTGCAATAGCATGAGCCAATAGTGTTTTGCCAGTGCCAGGTTCACCCTTAACAAGTAAAGGTCGTTGTAATGCAATCGATACATTTACGATTGATTTTAATTCTGGGCTTGTAATGTATTTTGCTGCGCCTGAAAATTGATCAAAATTCATTTAAATTCAAAGTGTTAAAATTTTTTATTGGTTAAAGGTTTTCATTTGGTTGTTAAAAGTTAGAAATTTAGAAAATATCAAAAAAAGAAAAATAAGGTATAATAACTATACTTTTTATACTTGGTATACCCTAATATAATTAAATATGAAGGCATTCTCTACAGTTAAAGTTTCAAAAAAAACTCTTAAGAAACTTCATCAATTAGTGGGGAAACTAACAATAAAATTCGGAAGAAGAGTTTCATTAGAAGAAGCAATCAAATATCTTTTTGAAAAAGAGAATTTGATGAAGAACCAAGATAATCAATCATTGAAAAGAGAAAAAGACAAAATTGCGTTTCTTGATCTTCTAAATCAAAAATTTGATGGAATATTGCAAGAAGATTATCAAGAATATGATTTTGAAGATAATGGAGAATAATTAGGTTTTTTAAAATGCTTGTCTTTATTGATACACAAATTTGGGTGTTTGCTCAAAAAAAACCAATAAAATCCAGTTTTTCCACCACTAATGAATATGAAGAAAACATGAAAATCCATGAACTATCTCATAATTTCATAACTGAACAAATTGAAACTAATCAAATAGCAATTACATTTCATCAGATTAGTGAAATTTATCATGCTTTGGCATTCAGGGGCAAAAAAATTCCAGTTAAATTTGTAGAAAAATATTGTTTGAATCTAATGAATGCTGATTTCTGTACATTTTATCCTTTGAAAAAAAAGCATTTTCAAGATGCAATATCCAAGAGTAAAGAAAGTAGAATCCATATATGGGATTATCTTTGTATATTACCACTTCAATCCGATATTGAAATAGCATATTCTTGTGATAAACATTTTCAATCACATGATTTTAAACAATTATTACCCAAAATAGAAAATCCTGTGGGAAAGTGGTTTTTACTTTGAATGATTTAACTTACTTCGTTTATTTTGATTTACCAAAATTTCTGAAATCATTAATTTCAAAAAAGATATATCACTTTTCATTAATGATTAAACGTGAAAAAAATCGAATCTGGAACAAAATTCTCTTCAATAGATGAGATTATAAAACCCAAATTTGCTGGAAAAAAAATTAAACTTCGAGGTTGGGTTCACCGGCAAAGAAGTGGGAAAAAAATAGCATTTATAGTTTTAAGAGACGGAACAGATATTTTACAATGTACTGCAAAAAAAAGTGAATTATCAGAAGGTAAATACGAAGAATTCTGTAATATTAAATATGAATCATCAATAATTGTATTTGGAACACTTCAAGAAGATGATAGAGCCCCAAATGGTTATGAACTCCATGTAGAAAACTTTGAAATCATCCATCTTGCTGAAACGTTTCCAATTTCTAAAGATCAAAGTGAAGCTTTCTTATTAGACATTAGACATCTTTGGGTTAGAAGTCAAAAACTGACTCAGAGTGCTAGGGTTAAAGCAAAATTAATGGAAGGAG
>JAUWMK010000393.1 GCA_030613185.1 Promethearchaeum sp. | reverse complement strand
TATTTTCAGTAAACAATGAAATGAATTTTAAAATCCATTATTTTTAGATAGAACCGATTCATGTATTAGCTTATGACAACAAATACTCTAAGCGGAAATGAGTTGCTACTCAAACCTGCTGAAGAATCGGTCCCATATAATAATTGGCTCTTATGGTTAAAAAGTTTTTTTGTTAATTGTGTTAAAAAGAATCACCTCCCAATTAATGTCAACAAATTCCACACCGCAGACGACTTTTGCAGGGTATTAATAATACATCATCTTTGAACCTATCTTTGGATAAAGCTTCAGACCGTTTAAATCAAATGTTGTGGAATGAAGAGAATTTACACCGCAGATACAAGATATCACTTCCAGAATACAATGGAAAATTCAAGCGACGCAAGCGAAAATGTCCAAATGGAGACTAGACTCGAAAATACAGGAAATGCCCAAAATCATGGAAAAAGGGCCCAACCCTTCGAAGATTTACAGATTGTGCGGTACAAATGGGAGTGTGTGTTTAATACTTTAACTATGAAAATATGTGTGAAATTTCGAAAGAAACAAAGAAAATAAATAGGAGAAAATATTGTCGAAATTATTTAATCATTGACTGATTTATTAAGATTTTAATTTTCAAAAATTGTAAAGGTATATATTTTTTTAAGTATAAATTTATTCTTTAATCTATTATGGATCTTCGAGAAAAATTAATTCGACAATTTTGGGCATTTTTTAACCAACGAAAATTTGAATCTGTACGGTCTTTATTAAATGAAGAATTTGAACTTAACTGGGAAACAACAGAAGAGATTTTTCCTTCTCGAGAAGCATTAATTAATGTAAATCGTGATTATCCCGGAAATTGGTATACAATTCCGCAGAGAATAGAATTATTTGATAAAGGTGCAGTTAGTGTCGTGTTGGTTTATTCTGATGACATTCCAGATCGATTTTATGCTACATCTTTTTATGAATTCAAAGATAATCTCATTAGCAAAATTACTGAATATTGGGCTACAGTTGAAAAAGCTCCTGAATGGCGTAAGAAATACTCTATTTCAAAAAAGAAGTAATCAATCGAATTATGTTTGGTTTTTTTTCAATAAAAGAGGAAATAAAAAACTTTTTAGTTGTTAAATTCATTTGCTCCACAAATTGAACAGAATAGTGCGTCATTTGGCATTTCTCCTCCACAATATCTACAAAACTTTGTTTTATACTTATTTTTTTGCGGTTGTGTGGATGGCGGGGCCTGAGATTGGTCGTATTGAGATCGGTCGTATTGAGATCGGCCGCGATGGGTTGTATCCATTCTTGGTTCTAGAGATCCATAGATTCCAGCTTGTTCTCCTGCTGGATGTTCAGCGCGGGCAATAAAATATATCATTAAGCCACAACATCCGAAAAAGAAAACTAAAACAAGGTAAAGAACTGGTTCCATATTCCGTTGTTTGGCATCCTTATATACCCAAACCATCATCATGACAAAAATAACCAAAAAAATTATTATAATCAAAAAATTTACTGTCAGTGGATAACTAGTACCCAATGGACTTATTTCATATTCCATTTTCTATCAAATAAAAAATGGAAATACTGATTTTTATAACTATTGGTCTTTTAAACTATTGAGAATTATAGCAAATATAATCTTTTCAGTGTTGAATATATTGAAGGAAGAGAAGAAAGATAAAATTCGGATAATAGTGGCAGATATTTATCAAGGTTTCAAATCTGTAGCTCCGATGATAATATCCCATCATCCTCCTTGTGAAATGTATAAAAACCATACAATCAACATTGGGCGGTTAAAATTGTGCATTGGGTGTTTTATTGGGTATCCTTCAGCTGTTTTAACCATTATTTTAACAAAAATACTATATGACCGTAATTCTTTTAATTTAATTCCAATTTTAATTATTGGAATTATTTTTTCACTCGTTCAATTATTAAGCCTAACTTCATTACCTGAATTTAAATCTATTAAAATAATCCAAAAATTCCTCATCGGAGTAGGTAGTGGTTTTATTATCATTTTTCTTTATATAATCATAGATATCTCCGAATTATTTAAGCTCATTTTGATTTTTATCGCAATTTCAATTCTTGTACTTCCTATTGGAATTTTGCACTATAGAACTTCATTAAAAACTTGTGAAAATTGTACAATTAAGAAGATACCAGGAAAATGCCCTGTGGATTATAGCTTCGATAGAGTAGCACCACCTTAAATCCATTTTATTCATCTTATCCCTTTTTATTCCGTCTCATTGTAAATTATTCAGTTTTTATATCATTTAGAGAGAGCTAAATTTGTAATTTGATTTTCTTATTAGCTGAATAAAAAAATATATTTAAACAATCAAAAGATTAATTTCTTAATGGATTATCAAAGATACTTGATCACAAAAACTGATTTCCAAGGATTACTTAAACATCTCTTAAAAGAGAAAATTGTAGATAAGATACTCTCTGGGGAAGAAAAGAGAAAGCACTTTGCCATCATTCCAAAATACGTTACCGATCCTGCACAAATAGATGAATTCCCATTATCTCAATTACTTGTTTATGGATATTCCCGTACAGATTCAGCTTCAAATACACTATTACATACAAAAGAATCTTTAAATAACAAGATAGGTGTAATCGGAAGAGCATGTGACGTTAGAGCTATGGTTGAATTAGACAAGAAAATGCAAGTTAATCTGGAAAATCTATTTATAGTTTCATTTCATGATGTTGGATATATCCCAAATAAATATCTCACAAAATATTTCAAGAAAAACAATATTGATGATGCAAATATTGCCCACGAATGGCTAACTCCATCTGAATTAATTCTGAAAATGAAAAAAGGGAAAACTGTGAAAATTCCTTTAGGTAAAGATGTAAATATAGCGGTTAACTGCTCTCGTTGCATACAGAAAAGCCATCCATTAGCAGATTTCCTCATAGGAACTTACACAATATTTGAAAAATCGGAAGATTATATTATTACTGCCCAAAGTGCGCGCGCTAAAACCATAGTTGATAAACTCAAATGGCAAGACAAACTTATTGACGAAAAATTAAATAAGCAATACGAAAAAGAAGCCGATGAAATCATTATAAATTGCACGACCAAAAGAGAAAAAGAACTTTCAGAATTTTTATCAAACGAAGATAGATTCAGTTTGTTTGTCAAATGCACCGGTTGTGGTATGTGTGTTAAATCGTGCCCCGTATGTTTCTGCACTGTTTGTAATTTATTGGAACAAGTCAAAGCAAAAACTATGGACAAAGTCTCATTTGTAATGACCAGGTTTTCACACGTTGGAGATACTTGTGTTGAATGCGGACGATGCGAATCAAACTGCCCGGTTAACCTTCCTCTGACATCAGTATTCCAATCCTTACGTGATAAATTCAAAAAAGAGCGCGGTTATGAATCTGGGGTAAGTAAGACTCATAAAGTTCTTCATTTAGATGTAAAATAATAATAACTTTTTTTCCATCCTTTTCCTAATCCAAAATATTATACAGAATAAAATTGGGCATTTTTACTTAATAGAAAAGTTTTTACTAAAACAATTATTTTTCCTATTATGGCTAAGAAAAAAACTACCAAGAAAAAAGCATCAAAACCAAAAGCTAAGAAAACTGAAGATGATGAAGAGATAGAAGAAGACGGTCCAGAATTTGTTGAAGAAGATCTCGATGAATTGGATGACGACATGCTTACTGGTGAAGATGAAGGTGTCAAAAAACGCACAATGGATGAAGTTGAATCTATGCTTCGTGTTGTCGAATGCAGTAGCTGTGAAGGAAGTTCGAGTAAAGATAATTGTAAGGTTCGGGACGATTATGGGTGTCCACCTGATAAGAAAGATTTATAATTTTTTTCTCAATTTTAATTTCAAAAATCCGTTTTTCGCTATCTAAAAGATCCACAAACCTAAAAATAATTATATTTTAAACGAATCTTTAATTATTTTAAATAAGGTTTAGCGTTTCTCAATCTATTGAAAAGCTAACACCAATATTCGAGGTAAAAAAAAATGTCATTTGTTGTCAAAGTTGATTTTTCGAAATGCACTGGCTGCGGCGAGTGCA
>JAUWMK010000080.1 GCA_030613185.1 Promethearchaeum sp. | reverse complement strand
CTTACAGGCATTTAATGGGGATCGAGTGATCCAATTGTGTAATATCCAAAAATATATGAATGAGGTAGAATGTTCATGTTAAAGAAAATTATTTATGCAAAAGACTATAGTATATTTCTTTTTTAAAGATTCAAAGTTTATTTCAGATCGAAAATTGGAGATGGGTTAATTTTTAGTTTTTCAATAATATGTGAGAAGTTAGGTTCGAAAACTTGGAATTTACATATTTATCAAAAATAAAAACACAAAAATATTTTAATATATAAATTATCTTAAAGAGAATAGTATGTCTATCCTTATATCAAAAATTGGAAATTTCATGCATAATATTAGAAGAAAGATATTTTTCAAAGAAATGACCGTCGAAGAATATAATAAAATTAATAATATTGAATATAATAAGGAATTATTTACTCCTGGTGATGAACACTTAGGCGGTGGTAAATGTTTTTTCCAAAAATAACAATTAATTTTTGAAATTGTATTTAGCGCGCAGTTCCCTCACTTTTTGACCAAAATCAGTATTCATGTCCGGAAGAATAAAATGAGATTCACGAGGGTTAACTATGTTGAGTTTACTGATTAGACTAAGAATTCCCCTCATCAATATATTGGTTTTTGGTTGTTCATCATAAAATGAAATCCTCCTATATCTTTCTACCATTTTCCAATTACCCATTTTTCGTTTTTTGAAATTGTGTTTTTCTAACGGATAAAATAATTTTGCCCATTTAAGTAGCCACATTTGGCTCTTATATTCATAAAGTGCTTTGTCACTATGTTTTGCACTGTTAAAAGGCCATGAAAAATTACTTTTGGCTGTAGTGTAGTAATATAGAGACCGAATTTTTTTATCTAATTGATTTTGAAGATTAGCAGTAATGTAATATGAGATTTTTCCAGTAGAAATATGATCAGAGTGCCAGTAATAGGTAAAATACGGTTCGGGTGCGAAAATTATATCGGGTTTCAGCTTATTTATCCAAGAAATCACCAAATCAACATTTTCTTTAGTGAACCGAATAAAACCATCAATTATGTTCCCAAAATGTACGTGTTCATTAGTTATTCCATTAATTTTGGCTGCTTTTTTAAGTTCTTGAGTTCTTATTTTTGCTAAACGTGGACCTTTCCAATTTGGCTTAAAAATGCCAAATTCTCCTCTGGTTAAGGATAAAATTTCAACTTCCTTGCCGTGTTGTGTGAGATAATACATTAGGTTCCCACAACTAAACTCCAAATCATCTGGATGAGCACAGATAAATAAATATTTCATTTTTCATCAAGGTTTTAAAATTTCTTTCAGTTCGAAAAATGCAGTTGGATTAATTTTTAGTGTTTCAGCAATATGTGAGAAATTTGGTTCGAAAACTTGGCAATAAGGGATAGATTCACCTTCATTTACAATGCTTATGAATTCATGTGGAACATTTGCATTGATTTTTATGCTGATACCCACTGTATACTCAATTGCAATGAAATCATCCATACTTAAATTTTCAAGCATTTCCTTTGTTTTTTCAACTCTAATTTCTACAGATTTCCTATTTAATCTTTTAATTTGTTTGGATGAGAATTTTGGTAAAATTACGAATACTTTTCCACTTTTTTTACCAACTTGATGGAGTTGTATAACCCATTCTGGGAATGGATGTGCTTCTAATACAGAAGTTTCGTGTTTGTATACAAGTAAATCTCCTAACATTAAAAAGCCTAAATGTTCGACACCATCTCGAACTGTAAATGATATTTTATTTTCTAACATGTTTGCTGGAGGGAAACCTATGTCAATAAGATGATTATATTCCTTTTGTGCTTGTTCATATTGGTTTTCTGTTATAATTTGAATGTTTATTCACTAATGAAATGTAACTTTATTAAAATTTAAAGTTTCAAATATTAATATGGAAAAAAAAAATAGAATCATCATTTTTTCTACACTTTATATATTAAGCGCAATTATCATTTCTCTCATATTGATACCATTAGATTTAAAAACAGTGATATATTGGTCAGAACAGAACATTTCAGGCTCATTTTTGGATAAAATTACGTTTTTTATGAATCGTTCTATGTTTGACGGTGATGGATTTGGGGGTCAAGACGTTTCGTATATACTTATGATTATTTCTTTGATTGTTTATCCAATTTCTTTCATCAAACCATTAAGAGAAAAAATGAAATCTTTAAGGATGTATACCGGTTTTATAATTGCTGTCGCGCTATCTCAAACGATTGTAGTTAGAGGGTTCAAAGCGATTTTTGCTAGAGTGCGCCCTTACGAAGTAGTTGAAGATTTTTCTCTTTATTCTCCCATGTGGACATTTGGAAAATATTCGTTAGATGATGCAATAAGCAAAGGTAGTTTCTTCTCAGGCCACACAACTACTGCCATGTTTTTAATAGTATTTGCTTTCATAATAATTAAAACTCATAAACCTTGGAAAATTATTACTTCTTTTCTTATTTCACTTGTTTGGGCATTCTTCATGGGTTTTTCGAGAATAGTTGATGTTAAACATTACCCAAGCGATGTTTTTTGGGCAATAATAATTTGTATCCCCCTTACTGCGTGGTTATATTTCGATGTTTTTAATATCCCAAAGCGAGAATCAGGTGAGTTAGATATTTATGAGAAGGGCGAAGAATTTTGTTGGAGTTTAATTTTTATTCTTGTCATGCTTCTATTTTCTGCTTCAATTATTGGGTTCAGATACATGTTCATTAATTTCTTATGGTATCAGCCAATATTAACTGTTGTTTGCCCGATAATAAGTTATTTCTTGATTAGAAGAATGAGTAGTATTACTAAAAAAAAAAGAAAGAAAGAATTATGAAATAATCAACTATTCAGCGTCCCATTTTCCTTCAGATCTCAATTTTTCTGTGAGTTTCTTTGCCATTTCACCTAGAGTTTTGTAATCTGTCTTAGCAACTCGATTTAAAGGAATCTCGCCTTGCTCTAAAATTACAACATAACTCGGTCTTTTATAAGCAGCCATTTCTTTTGCAGCAGTATTTACATCTTCTATAGATACTTCCACACCAGGTCTTTTTTCAATATAACAAACTATTCCTTCAGAAAAGACTTCATGAGGTGCTCCTATAATTGCAATAGCGCTTAATTTATCTTTAAGTTGAGACATTAGAAATTCTTCAATTGCTGGTGGATAAACTTGATAACCCTTCGGTTTAATTACGAATTTAGCCCTTCCCGCAAAATGTAATCCCTTTTCATCATATGTTCCAAGATCACCTGTATATAAATATCCATCCTTTGATATAGTTTGAGCTGTTTTCTCTGGATTATTTAAATATCCTGAAAAATTTTGAGGTCCTTTGAAGCAGACATCACCCACCTCTCCTTTTGGTTTCACATCACCTGCATATCCATCTGGTTTCATTGCTTCTCTTATTGAGATCGGATAAAGAGGTGAATCAAAACCGACACTAGCCAGAATATCGTCCACTGATCCGTCAAGAGGGCTATAAGTCACAAATCCTGCTGTTTCTGTTAATCCCAAACCTGTGCCCGCAAGGGGTGCCATTGCTTTTAATTGTTCTAAAAATTTTCGGGTTACAGACTGTCCTCCATATAAAGAGAATCGTAGAGATGATAGATCATAGTCTTTATAATTAGGCAATCGCCACTCCATAGCAAATAATGCCGGAATTTGCCCTATCAAAGTGCACTTATATTTCTGAACTGCATCAAGTGAATTTTCTGGAGTAAAAATGTGGAGTAAAACTGAAACCCCTCCTCCATAAATTGTAGTTGCGAGTTGCTCGGTTGTGCAGCCAACATGGCTTGGAGGTAAGTTTACAACCATTAGATCTGATTCTCTCATATTAAATCCAACCATTAGACTAATATTTTGGACTAATATGGCTTCATGACATAATAAAGCAGGTTTAGGTTTTCCGGTACTACCCGTCGTAAATATTATCAAGCAAGGATCTTTGGTCTTTACTTTTTTCTGAGCCTTCTTTACTTTACCTAAGAGCAATCCTTGAACAATGTAAATTTTCTTTATGTCTGCAGCAAAATCTTTAACCAGTTGAGCACCTTCAATAGCTTTCTCTCCAGTAAATTGGATCCAAACTTTACAATAATCAGAATGTTTTTCCATTAATGCTGCTGCAATTTTACTAAAATCTGCGTTGGGCGTAGGACCTAAAAAGAAATAAGCTTTAGGCTTCATTTGTGAGAAGCAATAATCTACTTCACTGACTTTTAACCGGGGATCGAGGGGGGCAATAATTGCTCCTATTCTGTAGCAAGCATACATTATATAGACGTGCTCTTTTAGTAGAACTAGAGTAGTAGCAACAACATCACCTTTTCCAATACCCATTGAAAGAAGTTTGGCTGCAAAAGCCTTAGATTTTGTTGCAAAATCTTTCCATGTAATCTGTAGGTCGGTATTATATTCTATTAATGCAATATCATCTGGTTTTACTTTAGCCCAGTGATCCAACCAATTAAACATTTTATCCTTATTTTTTTTCATTTCTTCGTATTTTTTTATACATTCTTTATCCATTTCTGTGCTTCGCAATTAAATTACCTCGGTTTTTTGATTTTTATAAAAATCAATTGAAGTTCTCTGTTAGACTTTAAAAATTTTTATAAATCATTTCACGAGGTATTTCATATGGTAGCTTACAATATTCCCGATCATCCACATCGCCCACATCAAATAGCATGGTGATTGGAGGAGTTATTATTGTGATTTTGGGTATTACCGTCTTTTTATGTGCTGTTTTTGGTCCTATCATGCTTGACAACATATTTTTAATGTTTCCCTTCTTTTTTGGAGGGTTTATCATAATTGTTATAGGAGCAGTGAATCTAATGATCGGGATTGGAAACCGATCAATGGAAACTGGTAATTTTAATTTGTTCTAATCTCTTTTATTTCTTTTTATCTTTCTTCTTGGTTATATCATCATATTTATTTTTGATTCGTTTCGCTGTATCTGTGAAACTTTTTTCAATTTCACCTTTTGTATCAGAAATATTCTCTTTTAGTTTTTCTTTAGAAGCTTGATATTTTACTTTCATCTCTTGTTTTTCTCTGGAAAGTGTTTTTTTAATATCTCGACCAATGATTGTGACATTTTCTTTAACTCTCTCTTTAGCAGGTTTTTCTGGTTCAGATTCCACAGCCTCTGATAAATTAAAGATTTCTGAATGAATATTACCGGGATGCTTAAATTCAGTTGATAAATTATGATAACCTCCCTTCATAAGCCAATCCTTTGTGCAATTATAAGATCTATCTATTAATCTGTCTGATTTGGAGAAATCATGAGGACCAACGGTAATATTTTCAGGTGGTGGTACAACTATTAATTGGACTTTATCTTTATAGAAGGCATAATCTGCAGATAATTGACGATTAAGTAAGTAAATTAGGGTACGAAAGAGTATTTCAAGGATATTTTTAGGTTCTTCATTTGGAGTATAGGGAAAACCTATGGGAAATACAACAACCTTCTCTGCTCCGAGTTTGACCGCAGATGAGATGGGTGAATTATTTACCAAACCCCCATCTACTAACAATCGTTGATCCATTCTTAAGGGTGGAAATACTCCTGGAATCCCTGCACTAGCTAAAAGAGCTTCTATAACTAATCCCTTATTAAAAACTACTTCATCTCCTGTATTAATGTCTGTTGTTGTTATATAAAGTGGTATTTTAGTTTCTTCAATCTTAGTAAAATTAAGGTGATCATCCATTAACTTTCTCAAATTCTTTGGAGATATCAGATATTGACCAAATGTTGCAATATTTTTAATAGGGGTTATAACTGAAGGTGTAAAAACATCAAACATTTTTATATTGCGCCAAGTTTGTTCTAGCGTTTTTACTCCTTCAATAGAAGGATCTGATGCATATATCGCACCATTTAAAGCACCTACCGATGTCCCTAAAACCATATCTGCCTTATATCCTTCTTCTACAATTGCTTTTAACATTCCCACTTCAACTGCACCAAGGCTGGCACCCCCAGAAAATACAAATGCGGTTTTTGGTTGGTTTTGTTGCATAAGAAAGATTATTGTTTGGAATTTTTAATTTTATGCACCAATTTCATGAAATTGTTTTGCACATAAGCACCTGTTAAAGGAGAAAAACTAGCAGCAGGTTCATATCCTCCAACTAATATATATTCTTTAAGAGGGAATAAATAACCTACCCAATCGTTTGAATTTTGGAATATAAATGAGTTTTCAGCTCCAGTAAGACTATTCTTTAGGATTTTTTTTCCTATTTCTTCAAATAATTCTCCAGGTATTGCAGTTATCGATAGAGATTTTTCTTTATTATTTGAATTTGAGAATGCTCTAAGAATAAAATATTGAATCTGGGTCTTAGTAAATATTTTATGCCCATGATAACGAAAATTAAAAGATGTAAAATTTGGAGGGTTTTGACTCGCCATAAATATTGGAAGTCGAAATAAGAAATATTTCTTAATAATATGCAAAATTCTAGATTTCAATGAATTAGATGTCCAGTATTTCTTATAATCTTCAAAAGGGATCTCAAAAAACTGATTATATGCTGTAAAATCGAAATCCGTGTGATAATCTTCTGATGGAATTGCCTTTGCAATTTCTAGTGCTTTATCACCCAGAAAATATCCGATTTTCTTAGTATGCTTATAAGTTCCCATTTGGTCATATATTGGACTCATATCTTCAGTTAGGGTTTTAAAATCATCACCACATGTAGTTATCGGATTCAAATCCCCTGCATGTGCTGTGAAAAAGGCTGCTGAAACTTCATCATTAGTTTCTTGTTCAACTCGTGCACAAACTCTTCCCGGATAATCTGCTGAAAGCTTGCTGACTGTATTATTTAAGGTTGTTGGATGGGTTCCAAAGTTAATTATAATACCAATTAATTTATCGTCTGATAATCCTCTAAAGCTTATGATCCCAAGTTGAGATTTTGATTCTATTTCTGGATGTCGGCGATTGATTATTATATTTTCCTGAATTGTTTCTTTTTTCCATGAAATTTTACATGGTTCACCTTTTTTTATTTGTTTAAGTAGATATCCTACAAGTATAACAATTTGATTTGAAACCCAGATTTTATATTTGTTATCAGAAAAATATTGACCAAAAAGTAAATTTTTAATGAATTTTAATGCATTACCGGCCAATCCATATTCGTTTCCTAAGTCTAATGATTTATGAGTGTGAGTAGCATGAAGTAAAATTTGATTTTGAGGGATTTTGTATAGATTATATATCTTATCCTTAATATAATTCGAGAGTTTCATGGAAAATTTCAAAAAATCTAATGAAATTATAAGAAGATTTTCTGTTTGGTGTGATGATTCAAATATTACTCCCCTCGCGTAAATATCGTCTAAAATTCCATCACATTTAACTACTGGGACATAACCTGCCAGATTTCTTCCTATGTAATCTTTAGGTGTGAGTATTATTTTCCCAAAAGCAACTTTCATGATTATGAAAAGAAGGAAAGTTTGAAAAACCTAAGGGTTGAAATTTATTTATGAGAATTAGAAATCGAAACCAAACTTATTTGAAACTAATTTTTACAATCTTGATAATCGTTTCACCTTTTTCTTACTTTGTGTATTTTGGAATCCGAGTCGGAAAAATCTATGATGAAATATTATCATTTCAATACGAAGCTCCCCCACCTGATATGGATAAGTTTCTCACAGCAAATTATACGCGTTTAGATGAAATGGCAAGAGTTTATGATGATTTATTTGAAAAGAACCATTTACCCTTAAATTACACTGCAACTTGTGACTATGTGGATGGAAATTATACGGAAATTGCAAGATACGGTTTTTCTGACAACGGAGCGCTATGGACCGGCGTTGCAATGGCAGGATGGGTTTTTCATTATGTTGCTGCGTTAAACGAAGGTAACTCAACCGACGAAGAATATTCGCTTGATGTTATTAAGCGTATGGTTGACGGTATGTCAATGTTAATGATTGTTCCAAATGGTGGGTTGGGTCCTGATTTTCCAGGTATTTTAGGTAGAGGATGGGCAGGACCAGAACATAAAGAAATTCACCCAAGTCTATTTAATGAACATATTCGTCATTATAATGGAACTGGGGCTTATTCAGATTATCGCTGGCGAGGTCATACATCAAATGATGAATACGGTGGTTATTACATGGGTTTAGCACTTTGTTTAAAATATGTGAATGATTCTTATGTTCAAGAAACTGTTGGTTTGATTATTGAACAGCTCGCTAACTACATGAAGGAAACTAATTTTCTTGGTATAAATGGTCCAGGAGGACCTTCAGGAGTAGATCAGAAACCTAGAGTTTATACCGGAGCTTATTGGCTTTCGCTTTTATTTAAAATGGCTTCAATGGTAAATCCTGAATATTTAGCTGATTATCACCATTTTGTAAGCGCTGAATTAGCTTATATGTCTAATACAGAAAGTTCACAAGCAGAAACCATGGCAAATTACTACGCGTTCAATTTTGCTCACTGTGTTGTCTTTTCTTTTCTATTATTAGAAGGAATTGAATCAGAAATTGGATTACACTATTATAATGGATATATGAATTCTTTACGCAAATACACTGAATTTCATCGTAATGCATGGTTTAATATTGTATATCTGGCTTTAAGTGCTGAAGTAGGAGTTCATACTGATATCGAACGTGACATAGAAGATCAATTGATGAGATTGGAAATCAATCATTTCCCAGATAGACATTATCCATTATTACCTGCACCACCTGAATATGAAGAAGTACAAAAAATATTGCAGTGGAAAGCCGAAATTGATAATCACAATTGGGCGACTTTATATCATATTGCCTTTATCGAGACCGATTGGGATGATGTATATTTTACAGAACCACTAACTGTGGAATTTAGAAGGACAGGTCATTACATGTGGGAGAGAAATGCTTGGGAGAATACTACATACTGGCATGATTTACCGCTTCATGAAGAACCTGGGATGACATTTACAACACCTTATTGGATTGCTAGAGCCTATGGATTTATTCTACCATCCGGAATCAGGGAGGTCTAATATCAAAATGAGTACAAAAATATTGTCTAAGGAAGAATTGAAATTATTAAAGCAACAATCGCCAAAAAAGAGGGTATTGCGATGGGTCCTCTTTGTGTTAGGTATAATAATGTTCATTATTTCAATCCTTTTCTTTGTTCTTGAAGGGACTGTTGATTCTTTTGTTATTGAAATGACCTACGACAATGAGGTTAGACCTTTGAATCTTTCAGTATTTTTCGGTGCAATTTTAATAACTCTTAGCTTGATTCTAATATCGCAAATATTGATGAATACAAAAAATTATAGCGAAAATTCATTCCATTTACCAAAATGGAGCTCAAAAAGAGAATCATTATTATACAAATCCAAAGAAAAAAGATTGGTTAACGAAGTCGATAATATCAAATTTCGTAGTTTTGCAAAAAGTCGGTTTATTGCTGCTATTCTAATGATTGGTATGGCCACAATTAATATTTCTGTATTTGGGACTGATATTGATACCGAAAATCATATTGGGAGTTGGTTTTTCTTAGGTGGGCCTTCGATGTTTTTTCCAATGAGCGCTTTCATGTTATTGGTGGGTGTAGGTCTCTTATTTTATTCTTTATTTTCAACGGTAAATATCGTTTTTTCAAAGAGTGAAAACTTCTATTTTGTAGAAGAATATAGGTTTCCAATGCCGTGGATGACAGAGATCCCTAGAGATGAAGTAATTAGTGCAAGGTTGACAAATGCGAAAACTGGGGGAAAATATTTCTGGATAATTTTAATGTCTTTAAACTTGGTTTTATGTTTTACAGATGGATTTCATTTCCTATTGAGTCCGTACTCGTTTGGTGCTGGATTGCTAGTTGGTAAATTTTATATTTTAACAGGTTTTGTCCATTTGATCGCATTGTGCATTTTATTATTGAAACATCAGACTTTATTAGAAATTGTCACAAAAGAAAAAAGATATGAGATTAATTTTAATTTACCTGCTGTTAAATCTCCAGATCTAGTTGAAGCTATTTCAAATTGTTTTGATTTGATTGTTTCAGGAGATGTTGATTCGAAATTAAAACAAACCAAAGTAAAAGATTGGAGAAATATAATAATCGGATTAGTTTTTCTCATAACTGGGATTGTTAGCGTGGTAACCTTTAGATTTGCGGGAGATCCATTAAGAATTGTCTTATATATATTTGGATTCATGTTAATTGTCAAGGGTTTTAAAGAAGATTTCTCAGCTTCCAAAAATGGGTTTAAAATTTTAAAATCAAATGAGAATCAAGAATTAATTGTTCAGAAGAACTGGCTTTGGTTTAAATCTGCATATAAGTTTAATAAATCTGATTATAAATATGAATTTCGCTTGGGTAAACTTAATTTCTTCGACATTTTGATGATAATATTTATACCCTTAGTTGTGGGATTGGATATAAGTGGAGCTTTGTATTTTATTCCTGGATCGACACCTGATTTGATTTGGATGAAAATACTACATATTTTCGGTGATTCAATTTTACTCATCTTAACCCTTAACGTAATTATCAGACCCATGAATGTGTTATTTATCAAAAATGAATTCTTAAGTTACGAATATCCTATACCTGGAATTCTATCTGTTGAACAAAATGAAACGCTTAAAGAGAAAAATTTTATGAGCAGATTTGTTTTCAAATTGAAATATGTAATGTCTCATCAAACTGATAGTTTTTGGAAACGAAAAATGGGTGTTTTTGTTTCATTATTATTTGGAATTTATTTTATGGGCAGAAAAACCCAAGTATTAGGAATCTGGCTTAGTTCTATTATTCTTATTAGCCTTATCATTACCGCACTGGTAGTGCGAGAATATTTAAAATATAAAAAAAAATAAGCAGGAACAATAATCAGCATCTAAGTGTAGATGATCATCTGACTGAGTAATTCTCAGCTATTTTTTCTTTTTGGACTCATAAGTTGATAAATGAATACTTTCTAGAAATAATTTATTCTACTAACTGATAAATATATCCCGTGATTCCATTAGATTCTTCTATTTTCTCTATGAGGTCTATTCGCGATATTAGATTTATTATATCTTTACAAACTCTTTTTTTATTATTATTTTTATTTTTTTCATTTTTCGAACATGCACACTCAACAATGAATTCTTCTAATCGATCTTCTTTAATCATCCAATTATTTGCTACCCAATTATAATTATTTAACTTCTCAACAATTTTGTTTAATACACTCATATCAAATTTCCTGAAAACATCTTCTTTTTTTATTAATATGCCTTCATAAATTGAAAAAACAAATAACGCAAGTAAAATGAAAAAGAACGAAATCCAAAGATAATTTTCGCTAATTAAATCGGTGAAAAATATATCTAATATCCCTAATATCAAACAAGAAAAGATATTAACAACATCAATCGTTAAGAAGAGGGTACTTTCATTATATTTTTCTATTATATCCTTAATGTTGCCTGTTGGATGCTTTGCTAAGCGCTGTTCTCCGATTACTGCAAGAATTAACGATACAATAGTCCATATCTAATATAATTTCGATAAAACTGTTAATTCGATCACATTAAAGGCAAAAAATATTCAAAAAACTGCTAAATACTGCATATTTGAACTACGATAAACCTCTATACAGCTATTTAAATGTATATACATCCGATTAATTATTATTGCAGGATAATTTTTTTCATCCAAAATAGGTTTTGACATATTATTTACTATTTATCTATTTATTTAATAAAGCTTTTGAAGTAAAATCAACAATAAATTTATTAATTTCATTGCATCTACCTTTAGATCTGTATTCATTGAAATTTTCAATATCTTCAAAGGTAGTATTGGTGATATCTCTACATTCCAAGCTTCCAAATTTCTCTTTGAATAATTTAATTAGCTTATTTGCAGATTTATTAAATTTTGGAGATGCCAATCTAAGTGGATTTCTTCTTTTACCATCTTTAATACTTTTGTTTCCAAATTTCAAACCTAACAACATAATGGCGGCCGATAATGCAGCACATCCGCCACCACTTAATCCTATCCCACCGCTCAATCCGGTAGATAATTGTTGTAAATAAAGATCACTGATACCAATTCTATTTTTTATTTCCTCAAAAATTGAAGTGCTACAATGATCGATTGATTTTATTGGTGAATCTGAAGAATTAACCTTGGATTCTAAAATATAATTCATTCCCCATGCTGTTTGTCGAACACAACCCTTTGCTTTACTCGGAATTAACAATCCAATCTTACCGGTAAATTTTTTGAGATCTAGGCTTGTTCTATCTCTGCAAAGGGGAGATCCAAATTTTTGCTCAAATGAGTTCACAAATTTTTGCACATCATGAATTAGATTAATCTCATTTGAAATATCCCATGATTGAGATGCGGCTCTGTGCATTATAGCAAGATTCAAAGCTCCCCCCTAAATTACTCCACAGGTTGATCCGTTATTATTGATTCCACCCGCTAACCCAGTCACAGACATTCTAAGATTAGTATCAGCGACATCATAGAGTGACTGTAACGGAACGATTTGGCTTTCACAGCAGTTAAGGGTTTTGAATAGTAATATTTTTGATTTTTTTACAAGATCCTCAGTTTCATTCATCATATTTATTACGCATAGTATTATTTTGGACAAACTTGGACATCAATTTCTGGATCTCCCTTGTCCGACCCCTCCTACGCGCGAGGGGTAGTTAGAAATCTAAGATGGAACCTCTTTTTATTCCTTTGTGCTTTCTTTTCCTGTTCAATTTTTTGCTTTTCAGTACATCATAGGACTTTTCCTATTTCTTGGCTGCTGAATTTTATATTTTAAGGTGTTTTAGCACCCCCATAACAGAATTCAGCGATTGAACTGTTATGGTTAGGAGGTGTTTGAACCCAAAATGGAAAAATTCCTATCTAATCTTAATATTTACCTTGGATTTAAAAACCAGTAGACGCTACTAATTTAGTAAAGTCTAACTTTGTCCAAGTTTTATTTGACTTTTGTTAACGGTAATCAATCCTTTAGAATAAAAGATATTTGGTATATTTTGTATTATTAGCATGTAAAAAAAAAAAAATACTGAAAGGTATTAATGGCGATGAATTGTTATATTTGAATCATGAGCCAAGATATCCTAATTTCTTCTGATATATTGGAAAATACCTTAATGATTGATATTAATCGTGTTTTCATTCCTTGCAGACCCATTTTAGAATTGGAGGTTATGTGTTCAATTCTTATGCTATATGCTAACTATGTGAGCATGGAAAAGGTTATTCGAAATAATCCAAATCCTAAAGATTTTTGCAAGTTAATCGACATTAAAGATGAGATGTTTAAAAATATTGTTGATAGGTATTATGTTGTCCATAATAGGTTAAAACCCATCCAAATGCGAAATAGATGGCAGAGAACATCACAAAGACATCGAAGGATTGGTTCTGTAGATGCTTATACAGCTTCCAGAGTTCCCCTATTTTTTGCTTTAGATCGGTTAAAAGTCAAATATCTTCTTATCAAAAATTTCTTTTACCATCTTGCTGAGCATAAATTTGATCTGCATTTTTATACACCAGTTTCTAAAAATGTCCCTGTCACTGTAATAGATTATTTGAATGACTATTATTTTCATTCATCTTTACGATATTTCGATTTGATTTCACCAAAGAAAACTATATCCCGAAACACCAGGAAATTATTTTCTGCCAGAATTTCTTCCGATATGTTGAGGATTATGGTTTCCTACGTCCGAAAAGAAGCACCAAATAGCGGGATCAATTTTATGATGCGGGGGATTAAATCATCGCTGTTCGTTTCTAAATTTCTTTTTATGAAGTTGGATGTTCCACAACCTTTTGTATTTAGCGGAGATCATATGATTGATGCTGAAAAAATCATGATCGGTACTGATTTTCTCCCAGATTTATTAGTAAATATCTCGAATGCTCTCAATGAGGGAAATTATGATCTTTCGCTTGATCTTTTTAATGCTTTCGAATTTATGATGGAACGTGTGTTGAAAGGCATTAATAATGCAGTCAGTATTGCGAGCAACCAACGAATAAACTTAGGTTTAAATGGAATTCAATACAGTTCTGGTGGAATTTTCCAACTGGAATGAAAAAAAAATTAATTCAATTTGATGGGAAAAACCTTTTAACCGAGTAGAATTCCCAAATCATATAAATAATTGTTCCAGGAATCATTAATGTCCCAAGCATAGGAAGAATATTCCCAATAAGAATAACTGGCATGTAGAAAAAGAAGGAAGAAAAGATACATATTCCAATTATCTTCATCAATTTATCATCATTCTTCTTAGCATCAT
>JAUWMK010000234.1 GCA_030613185.1 Promethearchaeum sp. | reverse complement strand
GGAACCTCCGATAAAGACTTTATCTCAACTTCCTCGAGATATTTTAATTTGGATACCGACGCAATAATTAGAATTGGATCATCATAGTTTATTCTCAATTTAACAAGTCGGCCTTTTTTCAAAAGATATCCTGTTTCTGATGAACGTTCATCCCAAGAAGATAATTCCGGGATTTGATTTATGTATTGACTTAAAAATATTTTTTGCCACTGATTATTTAGCTGCTCGCGAAATCTGATAAACTTGAAGGATAAATATATAAAAATCAATTCGAAATATATGCAATAATACAATCGAATCGAAAAATATCCTGAATTTATGACCAAATTGATTACAAAACCAGCGAATACCGCATACGAAATCCAGGCGAATATCCCCAGTAATAAAAATTTCTTTCTTAATTTCTTAAGAACTTGGTAATTATAAAATTCGGAATTTTCTGGAGTCATTTTCTTAGGGAGTTTGTTTTTATTATCAAAAAATTTTAGATAACATTAATTTTTGAATTGGGTATAACTTGAATAGGAATTCTTTCTTTGTTTTTATTTTCCAAATCCACTAACTCACTAAAAAATTTCGATCTTTCCACTTTGAGATCTGAAATTCTTTTATCACAGTTAGATATCAGAGTTTTAAGTTCTTCTTCTTGGTGTGTTTTATTTATCATTTTTTTCTCCATTGTGATTTTATAAGAAATTATTTAAAACAATAAAAAAATTAGTCAAAAAACACCCCAAGAATAAAGTGGGGAAAAATAATATTCTGAAGAAACATCTCCAATATTCCAGCCGTACTTTGTACATTCGACAGGATAATATATTTTTCCATTTAAAGCAAATCTCGGGTTAGATATTTCCGAATTAGTATAATCTATGAGCGTAGGAAATAATTGATATGTTGTTTGATTTGGATATACCAGATCATGGATCTTTTCTACACGGAGACTATTAATTAAATAAGAGGAAGAGTTAATATCGACATAATTATATAACATCGAATCATTTTTAGCGGGGATATCGCCAAATTTACCATTATTAGAAAGATCGGATGTAAAATTTATGTAATTGTTGATCACCGTGTCATCTTCAATAAATTCATCAAAGGTAATTGCACAATAGACATGACAATATTCAAAAATAACATTACATAAACAAAGCACAATCGTTTCATAACCTAATGTCGAACACAGACTGCTGAAAAGAATAGACAAATCTTCACAATCTCCTCCACCTTCGACCAACGTCTCTACGGGATATTTCGGATAATCACCTTCACCATCACTAAGATATTTCATACTAAAAATTTCAGATTTATCTTGAACGAAAGAAAGGATTGTAGATGCAATGTCTAAATCATTCGAATTTTCTGGGCATTTTTCTTTAATATTTTTACTGATTGGACTTAAAAATTGAGAATTACAATAATATGCATAGGAAAAATACCTTCCGAAATCGAAATCGAACGAAATATTGTTTAGATATAACAAGCTAAAACACATGAAATTATATCTACGAGGCATTAATTGATATCCTTCATAAACATCTTGGGAAATAGAAAAAGGATAAAACTCATAATTATCTTCGGAATAAAATAAATAAGGTCTATTTAACCTGATGATCTTGTTATTAATTTCCAATTCACTGTATACATAAATTGAACCTGCAATAAAATTAGGGACAATAACCCAAAACAAGAAAGCCCTATAATACATTTGCTTATTCGAAAAATGATGGGTTAATCTCAATTTTATTCTTAATATATTATTCCAAACATCATCAACATAAATTGGGTGCATTCCAAACACTCAATTTTAAGAAAGTATTTAAAATCAAATTTTTTTTTGTAAGAATAGGTTATTAAATATTCTTTGTACCTATAGTCTGTATGCTTTCAAAACTGACTTTGGAAAATTTTATTGCAGGTAAATCCAACACCAAAAATTACTTTAAATCCATATATTTTTCAACCATTCTTATGATCTCCATCTCAATTTTATCCCAACTCCTTTTCCCCGATCAGTTCTTTTTCTGGAATCACACCATCAGCTGTCAAGGAAGTGTATTACAAAATCCGATTGGGCAAATTTTCTGGAGATCCGGGATTATCATTATTGCGTTGTTGAAATTTCCCGATGTAATGTTTCTTAGTAAAAAATTGGAATCGGTTTCAAAGAGATTATCACAAATATCGAAAGCATGTGGGCTATTAGCATCAACGGGATTCGTTTTTGTGGGGATTTTTCCCGAAGAAATCAAACCCATGCATGGAATTTGTGCCTTCGTCACCTTTTTTGGTTATTTTATTATGATGAATCTGAACCTGGTAATAATCGGCTTGGAACTAAAAAACAAAAACTCCCCAAATTACCACCACCTGATTAAAAAACGCCAAAAAATAAGATTACTCTGCATTCTTATCAATATCGGCTTTTATTTCATGATAATCTCATCAGTTTTTGAAATTTTCAGCGAGTTTTTTCCATTATTTGAGTGGTTTTATCTGTTCTGTTTGATGTTGTGGTTTTTGATGTTTCCAACTTTTATCGAAAGCGATAAAGAGATTGTTGTTTTTGAGATTAAATCGGGTGAAATCGCACAAAGAATTAAGTCGAGTGTATCCCAAGTATCTTTTCTTGTTTTATCCAGTCTTATTTTACTTTCAAATTACAAAAAAAAAATATCTGAATTCTTCGTGGTTTAAATAATAAAATATTGATAATCACTAGATATGACAAGTCCGCAATTCATCGAAGATATTAACAAGCACTTGGTAATCCGCTCTTTGCACAGCCGTCCAAAGATCCGTTCCAAATTACTTAAGATGAATTTCGATGAAGAACTTCTTGCCAATACCAACCATCTTAGTGTTCCATTTTTCAAATTCGATGCCTACAGGGAACATTACGAATTCATTGGGAAAGATAACCCTTACCACCCTATACCTTTTTCCTTTGATGATTTTGCCCTTGCCTACATTGCCGCCGAGAATGGATTTGGACTTGTCTCATACGATCACCACCTGCTAACACAGATTACCACTTATCTCGATTACGACTGCTATTGGCCCCAAGATATTGATAAATTACCTGCGGATTCGGTGGTTCTACTTGATACTAATATATTTATTCATTTAATTGAAGGGGGAAAGTCCGAGCAAAAAACTGAGATAAAGGCAATGTTTGAGAAGAACAAGTCGATTACATTTTTGCTAACGGATCATATCTTTGAGGAGTTATGCTCTGTCTACGAAAAGAAATTTCAGAAAGAAGAAGTATCTGAGGCTGCCCTTGGTAAATTTATTGATGATTTCGATGGATTTGAGTCCAACCATAAGAAGAGATTATTAATGAGGAAGATGAAAAAGAAAAGCCAAGCAAAGCCTGTAAATGTCTGTTCAAGGTATCGAAAATTATATAGATCATTAAATTCATGATCTTTTTTTTTTTGCTAATACTAATTTTATAAGATTTTTGAGCTCGATTTTATACATACTAAAAATATAGGTTATCAATTCTCTTGAAAATATCGAGGGGATTGACTTAGGTGAAAAAACATGAAAATATTAAAAACAAAAAATATAAAGAAATCAGAATCACTTTGCGCCATTTGGCTATGTTTTACAACCATTATCCAGAAAATAGAAATTTTTTATTCCCCGAATTAAAAGAAAAAAAAATTCAAGTAAATTAATTAAAAAAATCTTTCCTTTTTCATTTATTTATATTTATTTTAATATAATATCATCAATAATTTTACATAGGAACGAATCCACCACCTCCGCCACCACCACTGCTATATATTGAAACAATGTTCAGACTGAAGTAATTGTCCACCATGTAGTAAAAGTAATTATATGAACTTGGAAAATTTCCTACAAAATTGTGTTTAATTTCTTGCGATGTGCTGGATGTGACATCAACAGAACAAGAAAAAGTAGCACCACAAAAATTTATTGAGAATTTAAAATAATCAGATATTTCTGACACTTCAGAATTGCTATACCATGCATTATCAAGATAATAATGCTTTTCATAAGAATTTACTCTAGGTTCGAAGTATTGGCTATTTGTTTTAGGAAGATCAGTGCTGGGATTAGTCACTACATCAATATTACCCATGTTAATATCTTCAAGAATAGTGATATCATAGTTGTGTGTTACTGTTTTCCATCTAAACCATCCAAGATATTTATTATAAGTAACTGAACCGGTTACACGCAAGAATTCCATTCTAACATATACAACCTTAGTGTCGCCGTTAGAAGCAGTTTCACTCCAACCATTAGAAGAATCACTAATTGTTGTAGTTGTACTTCCATCCTCTAAGGAAATTCCAAATGAATCGTCTCCAATAGAAATACCTGTAGTAAACGTGATACTTGTTTTTTCCGAAGCAGATTCAGCATAGTCGAATGTATGTGAATACCATGGTTCACTTTCTATCAAGAAGATGGGTCTCCAAGCAACTATTTTTTGTACAGTTAAATCCTCACTCTCAATGTACTCTTTATTAAAAAGGTTTAGATTTAAAGTATTTACATTTGGTCCATCTAAGAAGAAGTTATATTCGGTTTCTAAATATACTCCATAATAGTACGTATCTGAACCATATTGAACAGCTCTTGTATCAAGATTATAGTCTAATTCAGTTACATCAGGTGGAGTTCCACCAACTCCAGGAGTAGCTGCAACAGGTTTAAAAGAAATTATGCTTGATGTGATAAAGATCATCATTATAAGTATCAATATTGACTGCTTTAAACCATGATTTTTATTTCTTTTTTGAATTTTCATTTTTTCACCTTGTTTTTTTTTTTTATATTTTTATCTTAAATTAATATGGAGTAAGAATATAACCAATCCATTTTTAATTAAGCAAATAATGTATGCCAAAATATCAATATAAACCCATCTGGTAAAATTATGCCAATGATTACAAATTTTTTAGGAGACTGAAGTCATTAAATTTGATTATAGGGGAGAATTATATATCCTTATTATGTTTTTCCAGAATGGTTCTTATCATTAAGTGAAGTTTATCCATAGATGAGAACATGACCATGCCAATCCCCGTTATTTTCTTAATGGAATCCGCTTTTTGTTTCAAAATAATTTTATTATCTTGCGAAATATTGCGCGCATCCATCAAAATAATATAAGTTTTTACCGATCTCTTCTTTTTATCGAGATTACGTAGAAACATCATATCTGAAGCGGAAATCGATACTATAGTAGAATCCAAAATATCAATACCCACCTGAAAGAATGGAACAGGAAAACTCATATCGAAATTACAACTTTTTTTATTTTTATTTACAGCAAAATCAACCGGAATGGCGGAACCTAAGTTATATGCATCGTAAATTTGGGGACTGATTTGCACCGAGATTTCGGGTTTTTCTCCATCTAACTTAGGAGTAATGATATTTTGTTCTTTAGTACTTGGCAGAACTCTTTTTTTGGAATAATCCAATATGGATTTTGGGGATGAAGATTTTGATATGGGGGATTTAAAGATCATTTTTTGACCTTTCTTTCTTTTTCTCCTTTGAGTAAATAATAGATTTCTCGCTTCTTGAGTATCCTTTGTATATAGTCTGATTATTTTTCCATCTTTAGACCTACCTGTTCTACCCGAACGCTGAATGGATTTAATCTCCGAAGCAGAATTATCGTAAAAAACAACTACATTACATTCGGATATATCCAAACCCTCTTGGGCTACGCATGTTGCCACTAAGATATTGTAAATTCCTGCCGAAAATTCCCTTAGAAGTCGGATCTGTTCTTTTTGGCTAAGTCCCTTATCCGCAGCGTTTTTAGTTGCCTGCCCCACGAATTTTTTCGGTCTACAATCTTTTATTTTCTTAAGTTCTCTGGTTATTCTGGCAACGGTGTCCCGTAAATCGGCAAAAATGAGTATTCTGCTATCGGGTTCGTCTTCAAATTGTGAGGAAATAACACTGATGAGCCTTGTCATTTTAGGATGGGTTAGTTTTTCTGGGGTTTCATTTTTAATCCTTAGCATTTGATACCATATATTTTGAAATTTGAAGTCACGGTATAGAAAAATATCGGCTTTGGAGGCTATTCCTTTATCAATCTTCTTTTTCATCTTTTCAATGGATTTATAGGTAATATCAAGACCTTGAACCTCGAGTGTGTTGATTAAATGGTGGATCTTAAATAATCGGGCGTTCATTGAGATTAGTATCCTTAGAGTCCTGGTGTTTCCTCCTTGATTTTTTGTGAGAACGCGTGTTAGAAGTTTTACTTGCTTGGCACAATATCCCCTATGATATTTAGCTGGATCTGTGGGAGCATCTGGATCGTAGTTTAGATTGAATTCGATGTATTGTGCGATTGTTTTTTCTTTGATTTCAAGCAATGTGTCGCGAATTTCTTTCATATCATCTGTTAAATCCACCCCAATAACTATTTCTTCGATTTTGTGGGTATATTCTTTTACATCTAAGTCTTGTTTATTTCTTCTTTCGATGTTTTTTAGTGGAATGTGCAGGTTATTTTGAATTATTTCTTTATGTTCTTTATTTCCGGGGGATGCAGTTAACGCCAAAATTCTTCCATTAGGATTTTGTACGTGATAAAACTGCGCTATTGGAACATAAGCATATTCTCCCGTAGCTCGGTGTGCTTCGTCAAAGATAATAAGTGCTGTATTGTTTAGGTTATACAATTCTTTTTGGAGATCGTTTCTGAGTGTTTGGGGCGTCATGAACAAAAATTGGGTTTCGGGGCTTTCAAAAATCTCTTTTCTTTTCTGCGGTTTAATCTTTCCCGTGAGTTCCATGAATCCGAGTTCGCCAAGGTTAACGTGTTTTTTATGGGATTCTATATGTTGTGAAATTAATGGTCTTGTAGGAGCTAGAAAAATAATATTTTTGAATCCGTTGAATTTTTTTAGAAAATGAACTCCGAGAAGGGTGGCGATATAGGTTTTTCCCAGTCCCGTCGGAATTACCACCAAAAGATTTTCTTTTTTAGCCCTTGCGAATATATTAAGCTGGTATTTTCTGGGCTTGAGCGTATTGGGTTGCCATATATCATTGGTGAGATTTTGATTAATTGTTGAGATGGTCATTTTCTAAAAATTAGAAATCAAAGGCATATAAAACCAAATTTCATTAATAACTTGAATTAACATCAACGATAAATTAGTAACATTTTTATATGTTTAATGAACACAAATATATGAATCCTAACAAATATAGGGTTTAAAAAAAATTTAGGAAATTAAAATGATAAATAAAAAACTAAAATATGCGATTTTTCTCATTTGTACCCTCAGTATTACTTCATACATACAATTGGAATATGCTACTGCTGGTCCAATACCTCCTGAGAGTCCTCTGGTAGTTGGTCAAAAATACTGGACAGAAACTCGCATAACATATAAACAACGCCAATGGTATGGCGGATATAA
>JAUWMK010000056.1 GCA_030613185.1 Promethearchaeum sp. | reverse complement strand
ACCGCCCAATGTCGCCATTCTTCCTTTGATAATTCTGATTTTGCAAGTAATGTTTTATTTTCAATCTTTCTGGTTTTTCCGGGCTTTACAAACGTATATATTTGCTCGAACGCTGTATTGGTTGCTATATTTGTCGGTTTTGGATAAGAACCCCAAGATACTGTATTAATATATGGTGCTTTATTCCAGTAAATCATTCCGCTCAGAAATAAACCTTGCTTAAACATGAATTTCTCAATATCAAACATGATATTTTTAATTATTCTTCTACTAAAACCCGATTTTTCTGCGGAAATTGGTAGAGGTTGCACATTGATTGAAATTTTTCCGTTTGGTTGTAAGACACGAATACATTCAGCCCATACTCGGTTTAAAGCCTCGATATACTCTTGATATGATTGATTAAAACCAATTTGAGTAGAACCATAGTCTCTTACATCCCAATAAGGAGGGGAGGTTACAACAAGGGTAACAGACTCATTTGGGATCTGGTGCATGTTTTCCGATGTTGAAAAAAACACTTTTTGATTATGAATTGTAAACATTTTTCCCTTCAATTAAAAAATGCCTTTAGTCAAATAAGTTTTTTAGTAAATAAATCAATATTAAAATATTATTTCCAAAGATTTGTAAAATTGTAAAAATAACATTGTTGGACAAATTCCATGCGAAAAATCTCAGAAGATGCCAATATTAATCCCGCAGATATTAAAAAAGAAAAAATATTTGTGGCATTAATTACGGCATTGCTAATTATATATTATTTAATTTGGAGTCTAAAATATTCGTTTTATGATGCTCTTGCAATAATGGGATTATCCTTCTTCATTTTAGTACCCGCTTTTGTTACCAACGGGATGATGGTTATTGTAGGAAAAATCAAAAATGTTAAGCGATTTCCTATTGATAATGGTAAAACATTCAAAGATGGAGAAAGAATCTTTGGGGAAGGAAAATCCTGGAACGGTTTTATAGGAGGATGGATCACAGGATTTTTAATTTCTGCAGCAATTTGTTGGTTTTTCTTTATTAAAATCCAAGAAGCAAAAATATATCATATGTTTGAATTTATTAATGAATCATATATATTTGATTTTATTAGTGATGTTTTTAGTAATTCTAAATTAAATCCTACAACGTACTTGCTTAGTCAATGTTTTATTGCTTTGGGATCTCCTGTTGGAGATTTAATCGGGAGTTTTTTTAAGCGCAGGAAAAAAGTAAAGCGTGGGGAAGTATATTTATTTTGGGACCAGAATGATTTTGTTATTGTCTCTTCATTAATCGCGTGCATTTGGTATCCATTTAGTTGGTATTACTGGATTTTTGTTTTACTAATAACTCCATTATTAACTGCACTAGCAAATTGGATCGGATACTTAATGGGTAAAAAAGAAGTACCTTGGTAAAATTCTAATTATCTGAATCGCAATACGCACAAATCTTTTGAGATTCCTTTAATTCTGCCCCACAATAAGGGCAATAGTGTTTTTCAACATTTATTTCTGGATTATCTAAAATACTATCAATTCGTTGAGCAATTTCCAAAATTTTGGGAGTTTTTTGATTTTGAAATTTAACATGTTCGATATCCATGGTTTTTGCCCATTCTTTCATAATTTCATTTGGAAATTTCCAAATAGCACCTTTTCCAAAAATACTAAATTTAGCTTCTATAACAACCATTGTTGTATTTTCTTCTGGGAGATAACCAAATTTTAAGTTAAAAGTTTCACCACCCGAAAAACCATATATTTTCCCAGACGGACTATGTTTAGAAATATAAACTCGGTAAAAACTATTATCTGAAATCTCTTGTTCGATAATTTTTCCCTTTTTATTCTCCCAAAACATTGCATTTTTAGATCAAATTTCATCTATATCTGCTTTTATCACATAATATCCATATTTTTTTGGCAATTCTTATCAGATTAATTTTATTTCTTCAAATTTTTAAAATAAAACCAATGCAAACTTTCAAGATTGGATTCCTCAAATTCGGAAAATTCATCAGAAAAAACGAGTTCATTATTAATTGCTAAGTAATTTGCTTTTTGCATGTATTTTTCATAATTTTCTTCTCTATCTCTCTTTTCTTTATTAATATCAAAATTTTCGAAATCTGAGTTAAAAATTTCAAGTAATGAGAGATCTCCAATTATATCATGCTCTTCTTCTTTCTCAAATTTAATATGAGCCCATTTACCAGTAACTAAATCAAATTCGTAATAAGGTATAAAAAGATATCCGTGATTAGCAATAAAATCGATACTATCACAAATATATTCGATATCATACTCTGAAAGAATATAATGTAGATTTAAATTTACCCAACCTGGATTGAGCCCTTTATAACCTTGTTTGAGTTCAAATTGGAGTAAATTAAGATCGATCTTATCGGGGATTGGGATATCAGGTTCATAAAATTCACCAAAATTTTTTATACTTACTTGAATTCCGAACAGATCATTTAATAATTTCGCAATGAAGCCTTGATGCAGATATTTCTCTTTATACTTAATCATAATAGAAAAAAATGGAATTTTAGAGCCTTTTATTTCATTTTTCATGATTAAAATTCGATTATTTTTAATTAAATGTTTATGTGCCATTGCAAAGTATAATTCTTCAGTTTCTACAATTTCATCATATAAAGTAGTTTGTGTTGAAATAGCTAATGCAGCCTTGATCAATGGAAATATAGAATTTGGAGTTAATTTTGTAAGTAATGGTGAATTTGATCTTGAAATTATAACATCTGGCTTTATCACAAGCATTCCAGTTGAATTTAGACCCCCAATAAAATTACAACCGTTTACAAAAAGAGTATCAACAGATTCTTCAATTTGAACATAAGGTGCAAATGAACTATAGTCGATGTATGAGAATGCATCATACTTATGTAAAATTTTTGTTATTTTTTGAAGTGAGAATTTTTTCCCGCTGATTTCTGAACCCGCGCTGAAAATACCCACCTTCAATTTACCTTTATACTTATTACTTGATAATTTTGTTTCTAAATCCTTAAGATTAATATCTCCATTTGGTTCCAAATTAATTTCAACAATTTCTGCAAAACTATTATCCCAAATTTCTTTATATAATTGATATTCAAAAGGACCAATGAAAAATGTGGGTTTTTCAGAATATAGTTGATTTCTTTCAGGACAATTCCGAATACCAATGATTTCTTGAAATTTTAAGATAGAATTAGGTAAATCCACTCCTGTCGGAACAATTATACAATCATCATCAGCATTGAAAACTGATTTTAAAATGTACTCAGCTTGTTGTAGTAATTTTATTAGAATTTTTTCGGTAATATTTCCTGAATTAATTGATATAGCGTGAATATTTTGAATTTTTTGAATATAACTTTCAATGAACCGTAAAGCACTCCCGGACGATGAATAATCCGTATATATTAGATTGCGTTTACCAAAAGGAGTCTCAAATACTAGATTTTGACCAATGATTTGCTCTCGAATAAACTCAAGATTAATTTTTTGCTTCACAGTTATCACAAATATAATTTTATCTAGGTTGTTTAAACTTTAAAACATTCATTACGTTTACTTTCAGTTAAGAGCAAGACTATTTATTGGCTTGAATTTTCTCCATGAATTCAAAAGATTGATGCATAAAATATGTTTCGTACAATTGAGCATAATATCCTTTTTTCTCCATTAAATAATCATGATTTCCTTCTTCGACAATTTTGCCATGATCTAAAACTATGATTCTGTCGACGTGACGTACTGTTCTCAACCTGTGTGCAATAATTATTGAAGTTCTTCCTTTCATCAATTTTTCAGTCGTTTCAACAATTTTTGTTTCAGTAAAAGGATCTACTGATGCTGTCGCTTCATCTAAGATTAGAATTGAAGGATTTTGTAGAAGTACTCGCGCGAAAACGACGAGTTGTCGTTGTCCCATTGATAATAATTTACCACGTTCACGAATATCTGTGTCAATACCATCTGGAAGAGTTTCAATCCATTCCCTGCCACCAGCTTGATCTAAAGCCCATAATACTTCTTCTCGAGTTTTATCATCAGAACCATAACGAACATTATTTTCCAACGAATCTGCCCAGAGGAAAGGATTTTGTGGAATATATCCAATTTTTTTCCTATAAGACTCGAGATTTACCTCACGAATATTAATACCATCAACAATTATTTCACCAGATTGAAAATTATAAAATCGCAGTAATAACCGTGCAAGACTTGATTTACCTGCACCAGTATGACCCACGAAGGCAACTGATTCACCTGGTTTTATCTCCAGACAAAAATTCTTAAAAATAGGTTTTTCTTCCTGATAATAGAAATTTAAATCTTTAATTTGAATTTTGCCTACAAGTTTCTCAACTTTGAAATCATTTTCTTGACAAACCAATGGAATACTATCGATTAGAGTAAAAGTTCTTTCTGTTGCTGCCATACCAGTTTGAAATTGTGGCCAAAAAGAAGCTATACTAAAAAGGGGAAAGAATAATGCGCTTAAGCTTGAAGTGAATAATACAACATCTGCACCCGAAATAGTAGCATCTAAAATTTGAGATCCACCAAAATAAATCACAAGGGTTAGAGTAATTCCTTGAATCAAATTTAAACCTGGAAACATAATATTCAAGTAATAAGCTCTATCACGATTTATTTTGTAAGATTGCTTATTTACTTGCTTAAATTTCCCATATAATTTATCTTCTTGCCGAAAAGTCTTCGCAATTTGAATACCAGCCATAGTTTCTTGTACAAATGCATTGACTGATGCTAATACGCGTTGTCCCTGTAAAGCTTTCTTTCGAGCAACTTTACGGAATGAAAGTGTATAAACAAATATTACAGGTATCATTAATGAAAAAATGCCTGCTAGTTTAAGATTAATTGATAATAATGGAATAAATATTATTATTATTGCAAAAAGAGAGGCTGCAGCTTGCATGAATATATTGCTCATTTCTCCAAAATTTTGAGTGTCTGAATTTATCCTACTTACAATTTTCCCTGTTGGATACTTATCAAAAAAAGACATATCTTGCATTAAAACGCTGTGATTAACATCTTCCCGTAAATCATAGACTACTTTATTAACTACACGCGCTGTATAAGTCTGATTTATAAAATTAAAAATAAATCCTAAAAAATTTAAAACAAAAATTAATGCTATAACTAATATCAAGGTAGAAATATCGCTATCCAATTCCAATAATTTTATTACTCTGCTCGTTAAGAAAGGAATTATTCCACTAACCAAAGAAGCTAATGCCACTACAATAATAACAATCATCATGGATTTTTTATATTTCTTAAAATACTTTGAAATACGTATTAATAAGTCCTTATCCTTATATTTTCGATCATATTCCTCAGCATCTAAACCAAAATAAACCATTTAATTTCTACCTCCATCTTCTTTAATCTGTAAGAGTTCTTCCAATGTTTTATCAAAACGAGTAAGAAAAATCTTTCGATATTCTTCACTATCTTTAAGCAATTCATAATGAGTCCCTTTAGCTATGATTTGACCTTGTTTTAGAACTAATATGAGATCAGCCCATCGAATTTGGCTTAATCTATGTGTTATAATAAAGGTTGTTCGGTTTTTCAAAACGCGAGAGATGGCTCTTTGAATGAGTTCTTCAGTGGCAGAATCTATTGCTGAAGTTGAATCATCCAATATTAAAATCTTTGGATTTGACAGAAAAGCTCTAGCTATTGCAAGCCTTTTCCTTTAACCACCACTCAATTGAACACCTCTTTCTCCTATTTCAGAATCAAATTGTTTTGGAAGCTCCATAATAAAATCATAAGCTTGCGCGTCTTTTGCTGCTTTAATGATTTGTTCTTTTGAACCCATTTGTCCAAAAGCTATGTTATCAGAAATAGAATTTGAGAATAAAAATAAATCTTGTTCGATATAAGATATTTGGTTTCTTAAAGATTCAAAAGAAAATTTTTGTACGTTTAAATCATCAATCAATATTTTTCCATTGGAAACATCATATAAACGTGAGATCAATTTAGTTAATGTTGTTTTACCTGAACCCGTTGTTCCTACTATTGCAACAGTTTGACCTGGATGAATTTCAAACGAAAGATTTTGCAAAACGTCAGAATTTGTTCCAGGGTACTTAAAAGAAACATTTTCAAATTTAATATGACCTATAATTTTTTTAGTTATGGGTTCAAGATCTTCCCTTATTTCAGAACTAGCATTCATTATTTCAAGCAATCTTCTTGCCCCGGCATAAGCTCTTTGAACAATTCTAAATGACCATATGGAAATAAATGTTGGAAATCGTAAAATCATAAGGAGCCCAACATATCCAATAATATCACCGATACTAACTAATCCCTCACGGTAAAGAAACATTCCATGAGTCAAACCTAATGTAATAGTAAGTGCCACAAATAATATCGGAATATATCGGGCTTGAATTTCTCCTTCCTTTATTCCCAATTTTAATAAAACTGTTGCTTTTTTTTGATATTTAACTCTTGCATTTTTTTCTTGAGCCATTCCCTTAATGACTTCAATTCCAGATAAGGATTCATTTAAAATTGCATTTAAATTCCCAAATTCTACCTGAGACTTTGTTGTAACAGGAGAGAGTTTAGAAGCATAGTTCTTTAAAGAAAATGCAAAAACAATTGCAAATAGTATGGGAGTAATTAAAAATTGGTGTGGGTATTTGATCAAAATCAAGACAATGGGTGTGATACTATTCAGTAATGCCTCAAAAATTAATGTTAGTGCCGGACTTATTAGAAAATTAAGTTGTCGCACATCCCATGTTGATCTCGCCATTAAATCACCAATTTTTTGTTGATCATGAAAAGAAAGGCTTTTACCAAGAAGACTTACATAAAACTCATCTCGTGTATCTCTTTCCATACGTTGAGCAAGGGTTTCTCTTAGTATGTTAGCACATAAATCAATAATCGGAACTGAAGCGCCAAATACTAGTACTCTTAAAGAAAGATAAACAAGATCATCATCTCCGTCTATAAATGCTTGAATTGTTTCCCCAACAATAGTCATGGAAATGCTGTAAATAATAGCGGAAAATGCTACTAAAGATAACCAACTTATGATATAATATTTATTGCTCTTATGGAATAAATGCTTCAAAATCCACTGAGTTGGTCCCTTCATACGTGCTTTTTCGTAAGGATCATGAGTTAAAGCAAATTCTTTGTAATTGTTTACTAAAATAGAAGTGCTCATATCTGTTTAAAATAAAATGTTAAGAATCATTTTTCATTTTTTCTGTTATAAAACTTAATATCTTTAATTTAGGAAAAATTATGTGAAATAATGGAGTTATTCCATTTTCTTAACCTCAAATCTAAACAACCATTGTTTGATCATATTCAAAATATTCAATCTTTTTCTAAATACTGGGTTAACCCATCAGTTAAATTGGATCGCATTGTTTTTTCAAAAATTTCTGCAGCAGAACAATTCTTGGAAAGAATATTTCAAAACGAGAAACTGACGAAAAAAATTGGAAAACCCTCAATTATTTGCTCTTTGGATTCAGCTTATGAACTGGATCGAATTTTACAAATTTTAGGTAAACATAAAAAGATCAAATGTGAAATTTTATGCACAGATACACCTAAAATGAATGAAGATGTTCAATATTATTTACAAGATAAACTTCCTGAATTTATATCATTAATTTCTCCTAGATTTTCATTAGTTCACACAAATTATGTGATCGATCTCAATACAACAATTCAAAAAAGGAGAAAAAAAACTTCAAGAAAGCCTCCAATTCATTTTCAAAAAATATTAAAAAAATTTAGATCTGATTTGTTTCCTTCAATAATTGGTAATGAATATTATGGAAATCAAGTATTTAAGTCAATAATAAATTTGATATTATCCCAACTTATAAATGGAGGGGATATTTCTGATATCATCTCAATTATTCCAAGTTCTCCAATAAAATATTATGATCTTCAAGATAATAAAAATAGAAGTTTTGAGTTTAGATTTAAAAAATATCTTCCGTTTGATTTGTTCATGAATTTGACAGAGAAATTTGATGAAGATATTGATATGTTGAGATTTTCTTATATATATGATTCTTGGTCAACTAATCTCGATTTTAAATCTGCAGGCTCAGATAGATTCTTCTTCGGATTTAACGATATTGAGTTTGCATTTGCTCAGAAAAACTACGATATTCTTCAAAGCACTGTAAATAACCAAGAAATTGCAGCTTTGTATTTTCAACTAACCCATCTTATTTCAGAAAATGATTTTAGAATCGAGCTGATAAATAAGCATTTTGATTTACCAATTGTCACAAGATAATTTTTTAATTTTTAAAGAATTTGATTAAATACTGAAAAATCATGAGTCAAGGCGATATTGGAGAACCTCGAAAAAATTTTGAGAAGGGTAAGAATTTTTTAGTCAAAGCAGAAAGAGCAATATATAAAAAAAATTATAAAAAAGCATTAAATTTCCTTATTAATGCCAAGGAAATTTTTGAAAAATCAAAATCACTTCTTATGATTGCCAGAGTTCATTTTCTAGAAGGCTATATATTTGAAAATTTAAACGAAAATGAAAAAACATTAGAATCATATAAATTGTCTTTAGACAACAGAAAAATTGCAGGAACACCCTTAATTATTGCTGAAACTGAAAAAAAAATTGCTGAAACCCTCCTGAAAATGAATAGATACCAAGAAGCACATACATCTGCCCAAACTGCAATTGATGTCCTCGAAAATGAAAATCAACCATTCGCAAAAGCGGATTCCCTTTATACAAAAGGGACAATTTATTTCGCAGAAAAGGATTGGAAAAGTGCTATTTTTTATTATAGACTTGCATCTGATTATTTGAAAAAACAATATCATTGGAAACTATTTTTAAAAATAAATGAGAATCTCGGTGAAGCCTATAGGAAATTGGGAAATTACATTGAATCAAATCAATCTTTTAAGAAAGCTTTAAAATTGGAAAATGAGAAAAGAAATTACCCTGTAATAATTTCAATCCTAAAAGAAATGGCAGAAAATTACAAATTTTTAAATAATAAGAAAGAAGCAGTTGCGTACATCACAGATGCAATCGAAATAGATAAAAAATTTCAAAAGATCAAATCAAACATTGACTCTTCTTCTATACAGATACAACTCGCTGAGATTCTATTTTATTTTAATGACTTTGATGAGGCACAGAAAATTTGTGAAGAATTAATTGAATTTGCAGAAACTTATAACCAAAAACTAGATTTAATCCAAGGCATAATACTCACAACAAAAATTCTTCTAACTAAAACTAAAATCGATGAACAAAGCTTAGTGTTAATTCAAAATTACATTGATGAGGCACGAGAAATTGCAGAATCTATTGAAAATCCAAAATTTATAATTGAAACTCTAATATTAAAAATTCGTTTGTTTAAAAAAATAAATAAAACTGATGAAATTCTTGAAATTTTAAGAATTGCAGAGAAATTGGCGTTAAATACATTATCTAAATGCAGTCTTGGAGAGGTTTATGAACAGTATGGCTTATATTACCATCCTCTTGATTTAAAAAAATCACTCAAATATTTTAAGTTGGGGTTAAAGGAGTATATTAAATGTGATTCTATACAAGATCAAGCAGAAATGCACTATAATATTTCATGTATTTCTTCACAATTAAATTTTCCAGATGATATAATAGAACATTTAACAATTGCTGTAGAATTGAATTCTAAATTTAAAGAAATCGCCAGAGAAGACGAAGATTTTAAATCTATCAGAAACCAAGATTTATTTCGGAGCATTATCGAATAATAATTCAAAGTAATGATTACAATTTTTCTTGAATTGATGATTCCATTAATTTTTTTCTTTATTTCATATCAATTCATATAATACTCAATCATCACCGATTATTAACTGGTTAATAATTGCATCGTTTGGAATCTGTGCAATGAAGAGCAAAACAAACAGAAGTAGAACATTATTTTTAGACTTCCAATCCTTTCAAGCGTTGTTTTAAAGCTTTTTCATCAAAATTCTTTCTGTTTTTGTCGGCTCCAGAGAACTATCCTTTCTAAAACATTATTTTTGTATTTTTGTCGGCAGATCGCCGACTAAAAACATTTTTCGCCTTAAATCGCATTTTCAAAAGTTAAATATTATGTGATTTATTTATGTCGATTAAAATCGCGCGCCATTCTTAGAAAAAATAAAATTAAAAAAATGGTCCACCCATATATTATCGATTTATGTCGTTAATCCTTCGATTTTGAAGACTTTTGTTTAGTAAAATAGACTATGTTCTTTAAATAGAAGTTTTATCCAACTTAATATTAGTTATCAAACAATAACATCTGAATACTATTATCATGTTAAAGAATTAAATAAATGAATTTTACAAATAATTTAATTGGAACATTATTTATGTGTGTGGCATAATTAAAGTTCAAATTTACAGGTGTTTAAAGGTGTGTGTGCAATGTCAATGTATCGCAAGTATTTATTAAAGAGAAACTTCTGGGCAGTGCCTAGAAAAGATGGAAAAGAACCGAACTGTTATGTAAAGCATGACATTAAAGTGGGAGGGATATATGCTTTCATCCAACATCGGGGTTGCCGAATTGTAGCAGAAAATCGGGAAGAAGTGTTTAACAATTTTAATGATCTTGACTTATACCTAGATCGCCTTGTTATCTTCAAAGATAATAGCAATTCAGATTTTTTAGCGATATTGAACCGTAGGAATACAACTAAATTATTAAGACAAATACCAATTTAATCAATTTTTATACGAAAAAAATAGATTTTGCCTTCTACTCCGCAATTTTTTTTCTTACACCTATATTTCTTTCTTTTTTTTTACGAATTATCCAAGAAATTATCAATTTCCTTAGCCAAAGTAATTGGTTTTCCAATAGCAACATCATGATTAACACCAGGAATTATCACTAAGGTAGAATTTGTTATTAAATCGTGAATTTTTTGAGAAAGCATGGGTGGAGCATCGGTATCATCAGCCCCTACAACAATTAAAGTTGGTATTTTTAATGTTTTTATTTCTTTTCGAATATCAAATGAACCTAAAGATTTTATTCCTTGAATTGTGGCTTCACGGGCGGTGAAAAGAGTCCTACCTCCTATGTTATATTTGTTTGACCACATAGGGAAATGATCTAAACCATGTTGTTTATGCCCTTGTTTTTTGCCATTGAATCTATTCCAATAATTAATCCTGTAATAAATCGCGTAAAGAGCTAGTTTAAGTTTACCAAATATATTACCAATCCAAAACGCGCTTGATGACATTATAATTAACTTTTTAATATAAGAAGGGATTGTGGTGGCTACTTTTTGACAAATACTGCCACCCATTGAATGTCCTATAAGAATGACCGATGAAAAACCATACTTCTCACATATTACTTGTTTTATGAACTGTTCTACATCTTCTACCATTTTTTGTATTGAGAAATCGTTTATTGCTTCTTTCTGGGACCACCCATTTCCTCGTAAATCTAACCGAAAGACGGGCGTTCCTTTTTGCATAAAATGAAGATATAATGGATGCAAACGTAATCTATTAGCTGTCCATCCATGAACAAGTAAAACTGCTGATTGTTTTTCGTTTTCTTTTACATCGGGAGATATATTTTTGAATTCATAATAAATTTGAATTCCATTGATATCTGCATAATTTTCTACATAATCCTTAAATTCTGAGGCATTTGGATGAATAGTATCGGATTCTCTCTCCACATAAATTTATAATTAGTTATTTGTAAAAAATTTTCACCCTTAGAACTTAATTTTTGAGTTTTAACCATAACTGTCTAAACAGCGAAAATTGAGATGAGTGGTTCAGTGAACAAAAGACCAATAAGGAATGCGCATTTAAGATATTTTTCATTCAAAAAATTCATTCACATTATGAAATATATTTAGATGCATTCTATCCGATTAATGAAGCAAAAAAAGAAGAGTTTGAGACTGTTGATAATAAGTGGAAAAAAATAATATTCCAAGAAAAATGATTATTTATCCCGATAATCATAATTTAAATCGGAATCTCCTCAAACTTAAAAATTATTTAAAGTATGCAGGTAGTTATGGATAATTTGTTAAGTAAAAATAAAAAAATTAACTCTAGCCTATTTGACTAGAGCCAGAATTTCATAGAAATTCAATTATTTGCGTTTCTTAATAAGAAATATTGCAGTTCCTATGAATGCAATCAGCAAGAGACCAGTTGTATATCCAGGAATATTGGGTTTTTTAAGTACTGTAACAATGACGGTATCTGATATTGAACTACCTAAACCATCTTCAATTTTGATAATTACTTCATATTTTCCAACTTCCCAATTTGTAACATTGAATTCAATCACATTTCCAGAAGTCCATGTATCTGTAACATTTTCAACTCCATCCACTGAAATAGAATAGGTTTGATTATTAACACTATCATCAGTTGCTATCCAGTTTATAAATTGCCCAGTTTTCCAATAGAAATATTTTACATCATCAGGAGATGTTATTGTAGGGGCATAATCAGCAAGATTTGGATCATAGACTAAAGAAGTTTGTGCTACATAATTAAAATTCCATCCATATGTATATGTATAGATGAAATAATTTGCTTCTGCAACACCTTCAGCTGTGAGATTTATTTCTAGATCAGTTCCTGTTGGAACATCCATAAACCAATATTCATCTCCTGCACTTTGAATGATTATATTATAATTTGCTTCATAAGGCGTACCAATTCCGCTATAATATTCAGCTTCTAATATGTAAGTTCCTGAATATCGAACATAATATTGAATAATTTCAGGATTTGCCAAAGAAGCAGCATAATCGACTTGATTATTATATGGATCATACAACCAGAAATCTAAATCTGTTGCTGATTGATTCCACCCTAAAGACATCATGACAAAATCACCTTCTACAAGATCAATTTCGTAAAATTGGGAGCCGTATGGATCACAAATTTCATTTATGTTAATTTTATGACCAGGGAATATATTCACATCATACACATCAGTTTCATACCCATAGTTATTATCAGCATCAGTCCAACCCACTGTTAAGATTCCATCAGTAATCATTACATCATTATATGTTTGATCACTCGGTACACTGAAGGAGGCCGTCGGAGTTATAAATTCTGAAACGCTCTCATTTATCCAAGCCAATCGAATTGAAAATGGTTCCAAAGCTAAAGTAGATTCATTTAGTTCGGTAGCACTTGAATGAAGTACTAGTGAGAAAATATTCCATCCTAATCCAGAATTTGTGTGGTTTTCGTAAGGTTCTGTCCAAGTACCATCCACAAAACCATGCATATCCACCAATAATCTTTGCATTTTACCATCGGGAGTGTTCACATAGGAGATATACTCACCACCCGCAGTAACATAATCGGTCATTTCTACTACATATCCTGCTGCATCTACAACCCAACAATCTATGGCTGAACCTTCTAATTCCCATTCTACTTCTAAGAGTAACGTATTTGGATCTTCATCAGTAAAACCAGAAGTATTAAGCACGAAATCGTAGTATCGCCAATCACCTGTATCGGGTCGCCAACTCCAGTCGATTGCACCGTACATTCCGTTATCGTTTATTCGATTCGTGATGCCAGATATCTCGGTCCAACCGTTTTCATTCATCTCACTTACATTTGAAATAACACTGTATCCATAAGGGATAAGAATCTGATTATCTGCTGTTGTGTTAACAACAACACATCCCCCATACATTCCAGGAATTTGATCAATATCGGTGTTTATTGTTGCACACAAAGTAGTTGGATCAATTTCTGTGACAGATATATGAGAATCATCCACTCTATTAAATGTTCGAATCGCTAAGCTGAACTCTAATCCCGCCCAATTTTGAACATTAGCCCAACCATTATCACGGATACTAATTTGAATTGTAAAATCACCACTATTTTTAAGAAAATCGGTTGGCAAGAATAAAGTTTGCATATTTCCATGATTATATGCATAGTTGATAAAAGTTTGATTTTCTCCATCAAATCCTTGGATATACAAAATTGGTTCACGAACACCATTCATTATTGCATAATTTATGTCATCAAATGAAACACCTAGAGTTAATTGGAAGAAATCTGTACTTAAAAGGCTGGTCTCGTCAAATACATCAAAAATATTGAAATCACTGAAATAATCATATGTACATAACGAATCAATTTGCTCAGTATATTGGGTTTCCAATGCAAAATCAGAAATATCGACATCAGTAGAATTTCCATCAATATTAAAATCTATATCAATAGAATCTCCTGGAAGTAAAGCTCCACCATATAAAGATCCGTCAATTGTCGAATTTGTTAAAACGGGGTGATCTTCTTCAAAGTATCGGAAATAGGCAAGCTCAAACCGATCAACAACATTTACAATAGATTCAGTGGTTTGAGCTCTTAATATCTCATCTCCATTTGTATCAACATCACCTCTAATATATGCAACAGCTTCTCTGGCATCTGCACGACCGTTTCCTTGATGATATACATCATATCCAAGATCTTTAGCAGTAGATTTAATAATTGTTTTAGCTACCATTGGATTTAAAGGAACACCTGGATTTTCTTCTGCCCAAGCATCATATATCAAACCCATTACACCTGCAGTCATAGGACAGGCTTGAGAAGTTCCACCAAAATAATCATAGTTATAAAATCCCCCATCCGAATATGGACGTGTCCAATCTACTGGAGTTATACTAAAATCGAATGCACCGACATTAACAACATCTAATGTTGGATAACCAAAATTGTTTGGTCCTGCATCACTCCATCCAATAATTTGATCCGCAGGCTGATTTTCGTAAGGATATCCCCATAATTGGTGAATCCAATTGTTTGTAGATGCACCCACCATTAATGATAATGGAGATTGTCCACCTTGACGATTTGTACCTGTTCCAGGTCCACCATTACCGCTGGAAGTTAACATTAAGAGACCATTATATTCTGGATCTATATATCCAGGGACAGATAGATAATCCATGAGCATTGTGCTGAAATCAAATCCACCAACGATTCCATTATAATGAAAATCACTATATCCCCAACTATTTGAAGAAACATTTGCAACATGACCACTTCCTGGAATAAATTCCCAAGTATTATATTCATCAATAGGTTCAAATCCAGCTGCCCAAGACCAACCATAGAATACTTCAGCCTCACCATATCCTTTACTGGCAATTAATTTAGCATCAGGAGCTATTCCTTTAAGATCATAGGTACCTTCTTTATCAATACCAGCATTTTTGAAAACTTCATATTCTACTGATCTACCTAAAGCATTTGCAGCACAAGAAGTTCCGTGACCTCCATAATCCCACATATGGGCAAAAACTCGACCATTTGAATTAATCCCATGCACTAATGGCAGAGTATTTTCAGATATATGGTATATATGATCTAATGATGTACTTAATCCCCCAACTGAAATATCATTAAAACCATCTGTAAATCCATAACCGTCCATTTCATTTTCAAGGTCTGCTGCTAGTTGTGTATCTCCACCATTGGTTTTAGCAACTTCATCTTCAAAATCCCATTCAATAGCGTAATATTCCTCATCCGAAAGCATCCAATTCCACCATAAAGTGAAATTATAACCTGCGTTAAAATCAAGATATAACGTATCGTATTCACCATTATCATTATTATCTGTTAGAATAAAGGGCATTAATGTTTCGGTATAGGTTCCGTACCCATTAATAGAATACACTATTCCAAAGAGATATCCTGTTTCATTTCCAGGAATACTACCAACATGATATAAATCTGGCATATAAGATCCATACCCATAAGTAAAAGCATCATAATCAGCTCTATAAGTTACAAGATAATTCTTAATCAAACTTATATCAATATTCCCGTTGACATCAGTATGCAATGGAGCAAGAAAAGCTGGATCCCCCCAGAAATCATAACTTACTAATTGAGATATTGCAAATCCCCTACCCGTTGGATCAAGAGACATTGGATTACCATTTGCATCAATTAATTGTGCATCTGTAAAAGCTGTATGCCCTAAGTCAACACCGGAATCTTGTACCTGAATTACAGAGGTTGTTCCATTAACATCATAAGTATCTTGAACATATGTAGCTCCAATTAAATCTCGTGTTGAAAATACATCAATTGGTGGAATTACATCTTCAGGAAACTCATGCTCAATAGATTTGAATTCCAATTGTGCCCCTCGTTTAGCGAGTCCAAGGTTATGTCCTGTTTGAATTGGGGCATTTTCTAAAATTTCATCTGCTTGAATCATTTTCACAGATGGATCTAAAGTTAATGCTTTTAAATTATCTAAATTAGTGACAAAAGCATGAACCCAAGTCATTTTGTCGTTTAAAATAATACTTCCGACAGGTTCAATCAGTCCCCCAAATGTTTTATCAGTTCCTGTTGTTAATAACATGATACTAACTTTTTTCTCATTCATCACAATTCCAGAAGGAACTTCTCTTGATTCTGCCCAATCAACCAAAAGATTATCTAATTTGGAAGAATCATAATATACGTTTCTGTCTTGAATTGAATGCTCCACATCTGAAGGTATAAAATCAGACATAGGAGTAATGCTCGTCTCCGTAGTTGGAATTGCAACAGCAGTAGATAGAAGCATTGGTAATATAAATAATGCCAATAAAACCGCAATCCCAGCAATAAAAGGAGATTTTTCATAACTTTTTTCTTTCATTTTCACTAAGTGAGTTTTAGTAAAACTGACTTGTTATCTTTTTTATTGTTGATTTTATTCCCTCCTTCCAAATCAGAATTAAATAGCTATCGGCACTCAAACTATCTCCATACTCCTTTTCTAAACGACGCCTTGTCCAAGGACGATTCGGATCCCAAGGGACCTTATTCCATGCCGAATTTCTGTACTTCTTTAACATTAATTTCATACGTTCTACATGCCAATTATTACAAAGACACATTCCTAACATTATGTTAAATTGTCGACGTGTTGGCTTTCGAGAACGGGCATCTCGCATAAATTTACCTTTTACATCCTCAAACCCCCGTTCAATACCCCATCGGTCATGATAATCCTT